>JAHIWJ010000141.1 GCA_018816205.1 Nanobdellota archaeon | reverse complement strand
AGAAAAATAGGGGGATTGTTAATAACAGGAGGACAACATTCAAAACACTGAATGAACTTGAGGAGCCGCCATATATCCCGCCCAGAAGAGTTGCAACAAAATTACTCATTGTTGTCTTAATCAGGGTATAAAATGGAAAACCAAACAAAGAATAATCCAATAAAAATAGGGGCATTAAACCTATCATTGTGCCGATAAAGAAAGTAATTGTGTGGTACAGTTTTTTGTTCATGAGAAATACTGCCCAGAGGAAGAATCCTAAGAAGAGAATGGTGTTCCAAAAAGCCCATGCGAGGCCTAGGAAAATTCCGGAATAGAGGAGAATCCTCGGCCCGTTTGATTCATCATATTTTTGAATGAAAAACCATGACCAAAGCATTCCAAGTGATGCAATTTGTATGGGGTTGATCCAAGGAGCCATGTACCAAACTGCTGGAGATAGAAGCATTAACCATAGAAATCTTTTATCCTTATTTTTTATGTAATAAACTGAGAAAACGGTGGCTAAAAGAAAGACAAGGCTTGAAATTTTGAATACGAGCCAGTTGTTGAATAGAAAGAAGTATGGTGCGTGAAAAAAACCAAAAACGTAAGAATGCGAGTTCCGAATGTCTGCCCGATATTTTCCTGCAAATAGCCTTGCAGAATCTGCATAGTCTCCGATGTCGGTTGACCCGTAATAGGTGGTTGTCAGAGTTAAGATTACAAGGACCAGAATAACTAGTAACCAGAGTTTTTTGTTTTCTAAATATTTTTGGATGTCCATCTTAGCTGACTATTAACGCAGAACCTAGGACTATTAAAAGTATTCCCATCCATTTGTAGAGGTTTATCTTCTCTTTTAGGAATTTTTTTGCCATGATCGTAGACCAAATATAAGTCAAGGAAGACAACGGGTAGAGTGTGTTTAGGCTTCCGTGTCTTAGCGCGAAGATGTAAACCAAGGCTGAAAGCCCGAATAGGACAAAGCCCGAAATTAGCGGCAGGTTTTTGATCAGCTTTGGTATGTTAAAAGAGAGGTTTTTTGATGCGAGCTTGAATAGGAATCCGCCGATGGCTCCGGTGATTGAGGAGACTACCACTAAGCCAATTGCAAGAAGGCTAGTTTCCATTTTTTCTCCTGCTGCTCAGTCCAATTAAAGAAACGCCTAGAAAGATCACGACTGCGCCGATTATTTTTTGGTAAGTTAATATCTCTGATGGGAAAATTAGTGCGGAGACTAAAACTACCCAAACGTAACTTGTCGCGAGGAATGGGTGCAGGACAGATAGTTCGCCGTGGCGAAAAGCCAAAATCATGAATACTGTGCCGCAGAGATAAAGGAAGATCCCGAGGATTATATAAATGTTGAGAAGGGAAAGAATATTTGCACTTAGTGTGAAAGAACCTTTTTTCCAGAAAAGCTGACCAATCCCTGCGGAGGCCGAAGCAGCGAGAATAAGTAAGATTGGTCTTATGAGGGATTTAGTTTTTTGATTATCCTTTGCCATTTGAATTCTCCAGCAAGGTCTTTACAGCTTCTAGTACTTGAGAAGGTTTTATGGCATTTATTGCTTCTCTGTTAAATTCCCTTTTGTACAAGTATTTGTTGCAGAGAGGACTCATGATCTTTATTGCTCGCCCATAATCGTGTATCTCCTGGGGAGGCGTACAGTTGAAGAGGACTACTGTTTTTTTCTTCATAGCCAGGGCTAAATGCATTCCAAGAGTGTCTCCACAAACAATTAAGTCACAAGATTTTATATCCTCTATATGCTCTTCGAGAGTTTCTCTTCTCCCAAGAAACCTAACGTCATAACCTTCGTTTTTTAAGAGAGCAAATAGTTCTGTAAATCCAGCCCACATTTTGTTGGGCCACAACCTACCTGTACTGCTCACTAGGCCAATCCTGTCGGATTTTTTGGGCGGGGCAAAATCATAATCTTGGTTCTCAAATTTGCCCCCAACCATTTCTATTAATATTTGTTGTAAGGACTTGCGATTTTCTCTCTTTAGTCGATCTGCCTCTTCCTTACCCTTTTTACTAACAAGAGACATATCAAACCAATGAGCGCTTTCGGGTGTATAGTCTGTTTCTCCTTTTTCATTTAAGAACAGGCCAATTAGTTTCTTTTTCTCCAGCTCTCCAACTAAATGGAGAATACTCTCATCTTCTTCCAAACTGATTACTAGGTCAAAAGACATCTTTCTCAGCCCTTCTGTGTCTTCCTTAGAATCTATAAGAAGAACCTCTTTGATCCTTTTAGAAGTCAGCAAGGGTAATGCACTCTTTGCAGCAAGCCAATAAACCTCCCCTTTTAACTCTCTTAATAGTACCGTTGTTCTTAAAACGTCTCCTAAAGCCCCTGTTTTTATAATAAGATTCTTCATGCTTTCTTGTAGATCTTGAGATTTTATTTACTTTCCTGTTTAAGATTATAGCCGAACTCCTGATGAGCCCAACTAAATGGTTCTCGCTTGTCTACTATAAGTTTTTTAATTTGAGAAATAAATTTCTCTGCGACTTTTGAGCCATAAAGCTTCTGGGAGTTTTGCATCTTGTTGAGTAGTTCGTGATTATTTACGACGTAATCGATCGTATTGAACATAAACTCTCCGTTTATGGGCGGAACTAAAAGATTGCATTGAGCTTGCATAACTGTTTCTGGCCTGTCTGTGTTGAACCTCACTGTCAAACAGGGTTTACCTAAGAGATTCATCTCCTCTTGAACTCCGCCTGAATCAGTAACTGCAATGAGACAATTTTCTGATTTGTAGAACTCCAAGACTTGTGCATATTCTGGCCAGACAGGGGTGAAAAGAAAGTTTTTGTGAGTTTTTAGTTCATCTATATCTTCCTTCAGATTAAACCTGTCTATTGATTGTTTGGTGGTATTCATTTCTATAAAACAAAGGTTGTGTCCTCTCTCGACTAAACGTCTCATGCAATCAATGATTGCTTTAATTCTTCCCTCGCTCTGGTTTTCTTTTCGGTGTATATCAAATCTTATCCACTTTCCTTTATTTAATTCGGGATATACTTCAAATATGCTCTTAGTCGGTTTTTCATTCATTTTTTTCTCGAATGCTTCTACGACCACCCCCCCAGTTACGAATATATTGCTCTCTGGATAGCCTTCCCTCACGAGGTGTTGCTTGTTTATCTCTAATGGCGCGAAGAAGTACTCGCTTCCTTTTGAGCCAACATAGCTGTCCCACTGTTCTGGAAAGGGTTCGCTCATGAGAAGTTTCCACTCTCCGTTGAATTGCTTGTCTACAAACTCTTCTGGAGAAATCTCTTCTGCTTCGGAGATAACTGTCGGAGCCATAGAGCGAAGACCTGCTTCGTTATGGATTGCCTTCTCATCACGTGTGAACATCCAAGCTGCTGGAACAATTCCACACATTATGGTGTCTCCGTTCACAACTGGAACGACCTTTACGTTTGGCCATCTTTCTTTTAGATATTTGCCTATAGCCTCAACTTTTCCAAAAAGCTCCATTGATTTTTGAACTAATCCCCCCCTGATGTTTAGGTTGAATCCTACTTTTTTATCATACTGGAATTCCTTTAAACCAAAAGTTAGATCTTTGTCGTAATGTTGATCTGAGTTAATTATAATGTGAGGAAGACCTTGTTGTTCTGCTTCCACGATTGAACCGTATAGTTTGTAGAAGCAAGGTTTTGTCCCGATAAATATCGCAATGACCCAACTTTTTTTCTTTGCAGCGTCCTCCATTGCTTTACTGACTACCTCCTCGTTTATATCCACGGGAAGATAATTAACTGAAATGTCAAGCTTTTTTGGATTCATTTCTCAATTCCTTTCTCAAATCAAAAAGATCCTTTAAGACGCTTGTCACAACGCTGACTTTCGGCAGATTCATCCTTGATTCAAACACGCTTTGACCAGCATAGCGAGGAAGATGTTTTACTCCAACTTCTTTTATTTTAAATCCGTTCATCTTAGCCTTGATCAATAGTTCCGCAGTGCCGGTCCCATACCTTCTTGTTAGTTTGACCTTCTTGAAAACATCCTTTTTTACCATTCTGAATGCACAGTCAACATCTTTGACGGTTCTTCCAAAGAGGATCCTTACTATCGTGTTGTAAGTCTTTGACGTGAGCCTCCTTATCCAGGGATCTTGTCTGTTGATCCTGTATCCCGCAACGATGTCATATTCCGGTATGTGCCCTAGGAGATTCTTTATTTCTCTGAGATCAAATTGGTTATCGCCATCTGCATAAAAGATTATTGGATACTTTGCCGCTTCGTATCCTTGTTTGTAAGCTTGGCCAACTCCCTTAAAATTAGCTGGCTGGAGGACGAGTTTGATCCGCTTATCTTGTTTGTTCAAATCTTTGATTATCTTTTCGCTATTGTCCGTTGAACTTTCTAGAAGAACAAACAAGACTTCATAATTGTTGGCTACTTTACTTAGAATTTCCTGCGCATCGTTGGCGAGTTTAGTTATATTTCCCTCTTCATTGTAAACTGGGAAAAAAACAGAGATATCTGGCTTTTTAGACTTGCTCATTTTTAGCAGAAAGAAGGGACGTTTAAAAAGATTTGTGCTTTTCCTAGTCAAGAGATTTTAAAGCTTTCTTTAGAGCCATTAGGGCAACCATGGGATTTTCTGCTTCTGAAATGTATGAACCTGTGTTAATTATTTTGACTCCTAATCTTGAAAGTTTTTTTGCTACTATGAGGTTTACTCCTCCATCGACTTGAATAATTGTTTTTTTGTTTGATTTTCTGAACTGTGAAATTTTTTGGTAGACATTTACCTGAAATTTCTGGCTTTCTCTTCCAGGTTTTACTCCCATAAACATTATCCCGTCGGCAGCTTTTGTATAAAGCTTAATTTTATTTAAAGTGGTTGTTGGATTGACAGCTATGAAAAGCTTTAATTTAAGCATTTTGATTCTTTTAACAATTTCTCCCGGTTGATCAGTTGACTTTATGTGAAAGAGAATTTTTTTGAAACCTTTTTTCTTTAGAGAGACTAGATATCTTTCCGGATGGAGGCACATTAAATGGGCTTCGAAGTTTTTATTGTATTTTTTTAGATTTGGGATGTCTCTCAATTGAATGGATTTTGATTCAACGAATTTACCGTCCATAAAATCAATTTGGATGTTTTTTGTAATTGGAAGAATTTTCTCAAATCTCTTTTTAAATTCTTTTTTGTTGTGTGCGAAAATTGTCGGGATAACTTTCATTGTTCAATTTTTTTGATACGCCTTTTATGCCTGGCTTGGTTTGAGAATCTCGTTTTTAACCAAAGGTCGACTGCCTGCAGAGCTTGTTTTTCTGTAAGAAATCTTGCGCCAAGCGAGAGGATGTTTGCGTTGTTGTGCTGTTTTGTTAACTGTATCATTTTTTTATTGAAACTGTAGATGGCTGCAGCGCGGATTCCTTTTATTTTGTTTGCGGCGATGGCTTCGCCTTGGCCTGAGCCACCCAGGATTATGCCAAGGGAGTTTTTCGTTTTGGCAACTTTTTTCGCGCAGGGCAAGATGAAATCTGGATAATCATCTTCGGGGTTTAGCTTGAAAGGACCACAATCGAAAATTGCATGGCCATTTAGTATTAGATGGTCTTTTATTTTTTCTTTTAGTTTGAAGCCTGCATGGTCTGATGCGAGGAGAATTGGCGGAAGCTCTTTTTTCATGAATGGTTATATTGTTTGAAGATTATAAAGATTGCTAAGCAATCCTGATATCTTCAACTCTCTTGAATTGAAGCCGCAAGGGTTTTGTTAACATACAAAACTATTTAAGTTAAATTGCTGGACTAATAATAAGAGAGAGGCGAAAATGTTAGACCATGCTGGTCGCACATTTTTAAAAAGATAAAGATGTTAGAAATGCTAATAAATCCCAAGAAGGCTGAGAGGCGTCCGTGGGAGATGTTCTTTATCGGAGCGTTTTATGCTAGCCTTGCTGTTTTGCTTGTTAACTGGGTCTTTGCGCAGGATGCTGTGTTAAGTCAGCGTGCTGGGGTGTTGGTTGTTTTGTTCACCGTCTTGTTTTCAATCCCATTTATTTATTATACTATAAGACTTGAAGAAAAGAAAATTTCTAAAACTGCTGGTAGCTGGCAGCTGCTAAAGGAACATAGGCATGCGATTTATTCTTTCATGTGGCTCTTTCTTGGTTTTACTATTGCGTTTGCTTTTTGGTACAGCATTCTTCCGAGTACGCAAAGTTTTCGAGAGCAAATAGAGACTTATTGTATGATTAACAGACCGGGTAATTTCGACTCGTGTGTCCAACAATATGGTATAAAAGATTCAACCCAGGTTACGCCGTTCCTAACAAACACTGAAAGACTTTTTTTGATATTTACAAATAATATGTATGTGCTGCTTTTTACCTTGGTTTTTTCGTTGATATTTGGTGCGGGGGTGATTTTTATTTTAGCGTGGAACGCGAGTGTTATTGGGGCAGCTATCGGAATATTTACAGGATATCAGCTGTCTGCTTTGCCCTTTGGGTTATTGAGGTTTTTCACGCACGGAATTTTTGAGATAGGCTCTTATTTTGTGATTGCTCTTGCCGGAGGGATGATTTCTGTAGCGGTGATAAGGCATGAGACTGGGACGGAGAAATTTTGGAGCGTTCTACAAGACTCTCTGAACCTAATCATTTTGTCAGTTGTTGTTTTGTTCTTTGCTGCCTTGATAGAGGTGTTTGTCACGCCGATGTTGTTTGGTTCTTAAGAGCTCTATTGGAAAACTCGGATTTTTTGCAGATTAAATAGAACTAGTCATTACGTCTGCATAACCGCTCATCCAGCAGATTGCTCCATTGCATAGAACTGGACTGGCTATAGCCCCATTCATTTGGTCTGCGCCAATTAAAAGTGTTTCCATGACATATGGCTCAGAAGGGTTAGTGACATCTGCTTTCTTGATGCGCATGCTGTATCCGGCCGCCCTGCCAAATCCTTGGTATAATCTGTTGTCTGAAAATATCAATGCCGCTGCAGGATATTGTGTTCCATCATATGGAATTGTACTAAGCAGTATCGGATTAGAAGGATTCTGCACATTGAATAGTTTTACTCCCTCAAAAGTCCCCATTGCAAACAACCCGTTTTCTGAAATAGCTAAAGTGCCGTAGAGATAGCTACTACTCACTGTACTGCGCAATATTGGAGTTGCTGGCTCTGGATTCCAGATATCAAACATTGATACGTCAATCAAATGTACACGATACTGATTGTCTGTGAGAAAAGCTATGCCATTTTTGACTTCTAAATAGCGTGAACGTGCGCCGTCGGGCAGGGTAAGAACACCAATGAGCTGCGGCGAAGAAGGTTCGGAAACATCAAGCACTTTAAGCCCGGCAGTGTAAGCGGAAACAAATACAATATTGCCCATTGCAACAATATCCTGCACACTTTGTCCATCACTACTGTAAGTATTGTAGTTGGTGATAAATTCGGGAGCAGGCAGAGTGGCATGGTAAATATCTAAACCATATCCCCCTTGAGAGAGAAAAAGTAATCCATTGGTGACTGACAAACTCGTGCTCATTGGAAATTCAACTCTGGAAACTTCCTGCAAATCAGATGGGTTTGACACATCCACAACGCTTAATTCTGCCCAACCGTGGCTGACCCATGCCAAATCACCATCAAGAGACAAATCCGATGCAGCATGGTTCAAAGTCGTAGAAGCATCTAAGAATTGCATTGTGGGTTCTGAAATGTGGACTGTTTTCTGAACTGTCTGGCATTGACTCCAGTCAGCTGTATAAATAGACAGGGTTATGATTCTATCCTGAAAAAACTGATGTTTGTCTGTTGGGCTTGAGGGATCAGGGTTATATGTGCCGTCGCCATAATCAAAAAAGTACCATGCAGGATTTCCTGACGACACAGAAGCATCAAGCTTAACTCTCAGCCCATTTTCAATTTCTCCATTTTCCAAATCAATCTTTTGCCAATCTTCTTCTCCTGTAACTGGGTCAACGGACATTAGTTCGTAAACCTTGAAATCCGCGCACAATTCATCTTTTGGCACGCATTGTTGTTCAACGCATTGGTAGCATAGTGTGCAATCATCATTTGATGTGCATTCTTCTCCTGACCCTTGCTGACATTCTTCGGTGTTGAAAGTGCAGTCTGGATTGCAGTTTAAATCTCCGCTGTCGTAGCCGAGAGTTTGGCAGGTTTGTTCAGAGTGGTTAGTGCCGTCGCAATCTTCTCCGGAATCAACAACACCGTCGCCGCAGAACGCGCACGCTTCATAGTGCGGGCAGGCGCCTTGTGTCAGGCAGGCAACGAACGGATCGATATCGTCAAAACCAAACTGGCCATTACAGTTTATGT
>JAHIWJ010000140.1 GCA_018816205.1 Nanobdellota archaeon | reverse complement strand
TTCTTGATTAATGCTTAGTTGCATTACTATCTCTGCAAGTTTCAACTCGTTTTGCGCTCTTTCCAAATAAAGTTTAGTATCTGAATCCATTTTTTATCCCTCTTTTTAACAATGAATAAAATATATGGGAATTATAAATTGATAAATGTTTTCTTGCTATTTGTTTTCCCAAATTTTCTTCGTCAACTTTTAACATTTCTAAAAACTCATCTTTTGAAATAACATGGCCATGAATTTGCAAGGGGGTTTTAAGTTCGGAGGATTTTAAAGCAGATTCTATCACTTTCCTTTTATTCTCTTCTTCAATGAGCACGGCAACATCTAAATCAGAATCCTTGGTTTGTTTTCCTATTGCATAAGAGCCGAAAACAACAATAGTGAAAAATGAAGTATGCTTCTCAACATCCTCTTTAATTCTCTCAATTGCTCTAAAAGCAGACTTAGGAATCTTTTTAGTATTTATTAATTGGATGTAATTAAAAACCAATTCGTTGTCTATGTTAAGCGTAAAAAGTAAAGACCGTCCAACTCTTCTTTCTTTTATGAGATTTTCTTCCTTAAATTTTTTAAGAGCCAGAGCCAAAGCGTTATTAGATTTTTCTCCACAAGATTCCTTTATCTCCTTAATAGTATATTCTTTAAGAATATTTCTCGTCAAAGGCTCAAATATTTTGAGTTGTTTTTCCGTTAGCATTTTATTACTTTCGTTTTAGGTTAATCTAACCAAATATTTGGTTTATATTAACCAATTTATTGGAGGTTATAAATATTTCTACTGTCCTTCGGTTATGCATTAATCAGTTTCTTGTAATTTTTTGGTTACAAATTATCACAGAAAAAATGAAAACCTTTCTCCTCATCGGGAATAGTCTCTTGGATTTTACTGATATATCGCAGCTTTTATTCATTAAATCTTTTATTTATTTTCTTAAGATTAAATAAAATTATCTTTTGGAGGTTTTGATATAATCTGGCATCTTCTCTACTTTTTGAGCCCTTAGTGTAGTTCAGATATTCGTCAAGTAAACCAAAAGGAATATCAAAAATAGGTATATCCAATGATTGCAGCAAATGAAACGTGATTAGCCTCGTTGTCCTGCTATTTCCATCCTCAAATGGATGGATATGCTGAAATTCGTTATGAAAATAAACTGCAAATTTCAATGTTTCTTCTAGGGGCACATTTTTTCTTTTAATGAATTCATTGTACTTATCAAACAATTTTTCAAGTTCATCCTTGATTTTTTCAGGAGGGGTCGTTTTAAAATTGGGATTTCCTTTGATGTGCACTGGAATCGTTCTGATGCTCCCAGCTAAATACAAGCGATGCCCCATTGCAATCTTGTGATAATCTAAGACTGATTGTAAACTTAGGGGTTTTCTTTCGTTTGCATCTTTGAGCATTTGAGACAGGGCTTCTTGATAATTTTTTATTTCATCAACATCTGTTGTTTTTAAGTTTGCAGGAATTAATTTATCTTTCAGAATTTTAATCGTGTCTGGGAGGGTTATAGGATTTCCTTCTAATGAAAGGCTGTGATAAATAAAAGACATCTCAAATTCACTCACTATCTTTTGATATCTCAATTCATCCTTCTTCCTTAATCGCCTATAAGCCTCTAATTCTTTCTTTATCTCAACGGCATATTTTTTTGAGCTTTCAGTAAGGACCGAATGTTTGTATCCAAAATAGATTAATAAATTGTTAAGAAGGGCATTATAGAATATCTTGGCTCTCAGCGGCTTCTCAGAGATTATAAGAATCATGTTGTATTTATCTAAGATACCAACATACTTCTTGACTGTTCTTGGATTAAGTTTGGTGTTTTTGGAGTTAATCTCTTCTTTTTGCAAGGATCGACTAATAAATTGCGCGAAGTTTTTATCTAAAATTAAGTTATAATTTATCCCATTCTTTATGCAATAAAAGATTAAATTATATAGTAATTCTGATTTTTCAGAGATTTCTACTTGGAAACCTGATTTCTTTTTCACCATTAGCTTTTCATTTGCAAGTTCTCTCAGATATCTGTGTATTACATGATATTCTCTTTCGTCTTTATTGAGTTTTTTAACTACTTCTATCGGTTTAAGGGGGGCTCTGTTTTTATAAACGATTTCAAAAACATCATACTTGGTGGCCATAATATACTTACTGCAACAGAGTTTATAAATCTTGCTATTTTGTATTATAATTTAAAGATACTGTAATATTCAATACAATATAATAATTATCCCCTTAGATAAATAGTCTATTTTGTAGGACTATACAAACTTAATGTAAAATAAGATACAAAATAACTAATTTAATAATCAGTTATGCATTAATCAGTTTCTTGTAATTTTTTGGTTACATTTAATCACGGAATCTCTTGTAAGCAAGTTGACCCTTGGGTTAACTATTAGTGTGGGCGTTTTTGCTGTCAAACAGCAAACAGAACAACCATCAACAAAACCGACGTGGCACATATCTAGGGCACCTTGTTGTTTTTTTGCGAGAAATATAGGAAACAATAACAATTATCAGGACTATCAGAGCCGTTACGCTAATTGCAATCAGAAAATAAAATCCGAAATTTTGTCTGATTTCCTGCGGTTCGCGAGTTGTCGCTTCCCCTGTAATACTCTCTTGATTTGACTCTGCAGTATTCTCTTGATTTGACTCTGCAGGCGATTCGTGAATTAGCTTTATAGTAAAGTTGGCGGAAAAAGCATTTTTAATAGAATTCAGCTTAACATAGAGGTCATAGTAGGCATCATTGTTCAGTTCAAATTTCTTTTCTTCGCCTACAGCGAAAGTCGCCTCTATGGGTTCTGAATAAACTTTGATTGTCGCAGAGTTGGCAGTTAATTTTGTGAGCATGAGCCGATGTGAGTTCTCTTCAAACTTAAAAAGAATTCCGAGATTTTGATACAAAACTCTGCTGACTCCTGTTCCTGTTAGTTCGCCGAGGTTTGAAATGATATTGCCGCCGCCGCTAGACGGTGTTTGCTCTTCTTCTATTGTTTCTACAGTGTTTTCTGCACTTGGGGTCGTGACATTCAAAGTCCATAGCGAAGAATTGCCGGTGTTGCCTACGAAATCAATGCAGTTAATACTCCAATTGTGCACGCCGGCAGAAGCAGAGCTGACAAAAGTGTTGTTCCCGCCGGAAACATTGACTGACAGGTTTGTGCTGACTACTGCTCCGTCTAAAATCAATGAACAGTTTACGCTGTTTGTGTCTGTAACATTGTAAGTGAAGTTTATCATTGTTGTGGTATTTTCCACATAATTATTTTCCGGAGAGATTAATGCGATTACGGGTGTGATTGTGTCAAGGAGAAATGTGTAATTTCCCTGAGAGTTCCACGCAGAGTTGCTGAAGGCGTCTTCGCCAAAGCAGTCCCAGTAATATCTTCCGTCTGAAAAAACAGATGTCCAGTTTGTTGAATTAAATGTTCCTGACAAAGAAGTTGTATTTGTATAGTTAAGATCTCCTGTTGAATTCCAGATGTAAAGGGTTATATTGGAAATCTGCGCATCAGTCATATTGCATGAGAATGTTATTGTTGCGTTATTGACATTTGTGTTGTTGGGTGGTGAGAGCAAGTTAGTTGTTGGAGAAAGCGAATCTACAAAAAAAGTAACTGAAGAGAAATTTTGATTATTCGCAGAGTCATTTATCCAAACTGTCCATGTGTTAGAACCTTCATTTGATGTTAATCCGGTCCAATTTATTCCGCATGTTACTGCTGTTGAGTTTGTTGTTCCGTTATTCCACCAGCAAGAACTTGGATTTGTTTCTGTGAATGTGTAATTAAGCGCTGTCGGTGAAGTCGTATATGTTGTGTTTAGAGGATATGTCAAATTAATTTGCGGAAATGTTGTGTCCACTCCGAATGTTCTGTTCAGGGTTGCCCACGACGATGTTTCTGCCAATCCAGTTGTGTCATTGCACCAAACATTCCACCCATAAAACCCTTCTCCTAAATCCAGCAAACTGAAATTAGTTTCAGCTCCCGAAGTTACTGATGTAAGTGTCTGGTTTTTGTGCCATGCATCTGTCCAGTTGCCCCAGAGTTCACAAACAGAGAGCCCGTTTGAATCTGCGGCTGTGAAATTAAATTCAATGCTGGCTCCTGAATTAAACCATTTATTATTTGCGGGATAATTTAGGGATACTGCTGGCGCATTTGTTGAAATTGTCCATGATGCAGAAGCTGATGCAACATTGTTTAAAGTATCATTTGCCCACATGTAAATTGTGTAAGTTCCGTCATTGCCCTGGGAAATCGTCGTATTTGTGCCGCATTCTATTGAGATATTCACTGAATCTGTATTATTTCTATACCAGCATGAATCCAAGCCAACACCGGAGTCGCTCACTGTGTAATTTAATTCAGTCGTATTAACTGCAAATGATTGTCCATCTGTGGGGTGAACTATAGTCAGGGAAGGAACAGTTGTGTCCAGCC
Source organism: Nanobdellota archaeon (assembly GCA_018816205.1). Classification (GTDB taxonomy): domain Archaea; phylum Nanobdellota; class Nanobdellia; order Pacearchaeales; family GW2011-AR1; genus UBA73. Next base: position 498 of record JAHIWJ010000140.1, on the reverse strand, counting down.
TAAAAGTTATTGATGATGAATTTCCATTATTTGCCGTATCATTCGTATAAATTACTATTGTGTTTAAACCCTCATCCCACGTCATGCCCGTTATATTTGTTCCGCAATTTATTGAATGATTTGAACTTCCAGAGTTGTTTGTCCACCAGCAGGAATTTAAGTTTGTATCTGAAACAGTATAGTTGATTTCTGTTTGGTTGTTTGTTGTGTTTGTATTGTTTTCCGGCGTTGTTATTGAAACTAAGGGAATTACAGTATCCTTAAAGAAAGTAACTGATGATGAATTCTCATTTCCCGCACTATCATTCAAATACAAAGTCCAAGTATTGCTTCCTTCTGTTGAAGTTATGTCTGTGAAGTTTGTCCCGCAACCTGCTCTTGAAGAGTTATCTGCTCCGCCATTTGTGGAATACCAAGCTGAATCGCAGTTTATTTCTATGAATGTGTAGTTTAACTCTGAGACGTTTGTTGTGTATGTTGTGTTTTCCGGATAGGTTA
>JAHIWJ010000139.1 GCA_018816205.1 Nanobdellota archaeon | reverse complement strand
CGACTTCAATTTCCAAGAGTGACTATAAGGTTGATCCATTAACCATTCCGAAGTCGACAATTTTAAAAAGGCGAAACATAAAGATAAAAATTTAAGCATAAGGAGTTTTTATGCCGGTAACAAAAAAAGGAACAAAGATTTTAAAAGCCATGAAAAAAGAATATGGGACCAAAAAGGGCGAACAAGTTTTTTACGCCTCAGAAAATAAGGGAATAATAAAAGGAGTTCACAAGGGTAAGAAAAGATAAAGGAGAAAAAGATGGTTAAAAAAAGCAAGAAGGACAAAAAGAAAAAAGGCAAGAAGCTTGGTAAGAAATAAATGACAGATGCAGAAAGAGAATTTATAATTGAAATTCTAAAGGCTTTAGCTGGGGTAAAAAGGAAGCTGGAAAAGTTTATCAATCCTAATTCTCAAGTAGTAAATGAGAGTAAAGGGGAAAAAAATGGAAAAACTTGAAATAAACGAACTTCGTTTGAAAAGAGATGCCTTTGAAACAAGGATATATATAAAACTTGTCGAACAAAACAAGTGTTCTCATTGTTCCAGTGAAATATATTGGGTTTCTCTTCCGGACACATATATTGAGAGAGATAATATTGTTAAAATGTTTGAATTTTTGATTAATAAAATAAAGAAAAAATTAACATAACCGCCTAACCCTCAATTTACAAACGAGAGCAAAGGAGAATAATGGATACAGGTATGATTGCAGCTCTTATTGCAGTAATTATATATATAGTGTGTAGTGATGATGAATTATGAGCACTAAAAATAGTATTTTTTTAACGGAAGACAATGAACACTGGTATCATGAAGGATTAACAGACTGTTTTGTTTTAGAATTTGATAAACATCATATTATTAAAAAAGAGGAAAATATTACCGGAATAATAATTTATCCCAATACTCCCTTATATAAGGAATTAAAAAAAATTTCTCATCAGCAATATATTTTACAATCAATAAAACACCTAATCGAAAAATAAAAAAATGTTTTAATAAATTTTAACATCATAATCGCTTAACCCTCAATTTAAATACGAGGTCAAAGGCAACTTTCGGAGAAATCCGTTTGTTGCCTTTTTTTATTTTCCGAAGGAGTTAGATGAAGCAGAAGAAAAAAATCAAAAAGCGCAAACCGCTATCAACCGAGACCAGGAAGAAGATAAGCGAAGCTCTTCGGGCAAGGAAAAAGAAGGATGCGCCGATTGTTGAGCCGGTTCTAAAGTCCCAGGAACACACAGATGAATTACTTGAGAAATATAAAGACTTAACGCGACAGGAGATTATAAAACTTCAAAGAATCAGGGAACACCGGCAATCGAATGGAAGCGAATATTTCAAACCCTTCGATTATCAGGAGAATTTTTTAGATTACATCGTAGCGGGAAAGAAGGTTGCTCTTATTCAGGGTGCGAACCAAATCGGAAAATGCGTAACATCTCAAACACTTATAGATACCCCTTCAGGTGAATTATTAATGGGTAAATTATTTGAAAAAAATAAGCCTTTTGATGTTTATGCATGGGATGGGAATAAAAAGGTAATAGCCAAAGCCTCCACTCCATTTAAAAAAGAAGGCCTACATAAATGTTATCGAATTACGATGTCGGATGATCGTTGGGTTGAGGCAGCCGATTATCACCGCGTTTTTTGTTCTGACGGTTCTTGGCAGACCGTTCAATCCCTTTACGAATCTTTTCAACACCATCGGGAGTCCACTTTGGGCATTTGCCCTTCAAATCCTGCTTTAAATGTGAAGCGTTCGTTTGAAAAACGATCAAATTATCCGGGTGATTATTCAGCGGGTTTCCATCAATATGGTGAACAACCTCATTTCGTTCAAGATAACGGCCAAGTTTCTTTTCCATCACAAGACGATGTTCGGAAACATAATGTCCTTGAGTTTCGTGAGGATGTCCGGGGGAGTAGATATATAAATACTGCCCTACCATCCTTTTTCCCCCTTTCCAATCTGGATGTTCTTCGCCACTTCTGGGTCCGGTTCGTTGAGACTTTATTCCGTATCTTCGACAATATTTTGTCACCTTTTTCCTTGGGATGCCAGTTATCTCCGATACTTTCCACTGTTGTAATTTCTGGACTTCCACAAGGTTTCTTAATTGATCAATTTGTTCCTCAGAAAAAATTTTCCTTCTCCGATTCTTTGGCATATTGCCCTCCTTTAAGTGATGGTAATAAGATTATATCTATCACACCCATTAGCCCCTGTCAAGAGGTTTATGATTTCGAAGTAGAAAAATATCATAATTATTTTGCAGGTGGGTTAATTCATCACAACACGTTAATCGGTTCCATTCTGATTGATACCTTCGCCAACTGTCGCCAGGCTTTTGACTGGAAAGACAAAGCTCTTGAGAAGGTATTTGAGAACCGGCCGGTGAGGATAAGGATAATCGCCTCTGATTGGGAACATCATGCCAATGAAGTAATTGTTCCGAAACTGAAAGAGGTTATTACCGCGGGGACTTATACGACCAGAAAAAACAATGTTGGGGTTGAAGCATTCTGGCAATTTAAAACCGGGAGCACGATTGAATTGATGACTCATTCGCAGGAAACGAAATTGCACGAAGGCTGGACAGGGGATGTAGTGTGGTCCGATGAACCATTGCCTCAGGACAAGTTTGTTGCCAATAGAAGAGGTTTGATTGCTCATAGCGGACTGTTTTTTATGACCATGACGGCTATATCCGAACCCTGGATCATGGACGAGATCGTTTTGAGCAATAAAAAACATATCGGATGCGTCACCAATATCCCGAT
>JAHIWJ010000138.1 GCA_018816205.1 Nanobdellota archaeon | reverse complement strand
TGTCACCTGACCGAATCCAGCTTTAATCACTATACGAATCGTCCAGGGTGGTAAGGTACGATATAAACCATCGTACGCCACCTGGAAAGAGCTTGCGGAAACAAAAGGCTCAAAAACGTACTTATCTCCATTGTCTAAGGTCACATCAAACACTGGAGCCTGGATTGTGATGGTCTCAAGTTCCCCCTGGCACCCTAACAACATCAAACACCCTAAAATCACGATGAATCTTTTCATGTTTTACCCTCCTCTCCTTTCAGTCAAAAATCTTTTTAGACAATTCAAGGGTTTCAGCTTTAATAAACCCTTGAGCTATTAATGCTTCATATTTTGCGCGTGTTATTTCTTTAGTAAAAACTTTAATAATCCTTCTCCTTTGCTCAATCACACGAGCATTTATAATTTCACTTGCCGCCTTTTTTGCAATCCGTAAAGCGAGTTCCTTGTCTTCAAACCCCCAGAATGATCGAGGTAAATAGCGCCGTTCATCTTTTCTCTTGTATTCAACGCAATAACTAATTTCTTCTTTCATGACAACAACTCCTTCCTGAAATTAATCATAGTTTCTTTAATCATTTCTAGTTTACATTCAGTTCGTATCATTTCATCAAGACATGCCGCAGCCGTTTTTAGTGCTACAATCTTTTCTTGAGGACTTAGCTTCTTAGCCAACAGAAATTCCAATATTTCAGCACTACAATTAGCTGATCTTTCAGGTTTGATTTTCATGGTTTCCCTCTTTCAAACAATGGCCACAGCTCCACCTCAAGTCCCAGGGCCTCCACCACGTCCTCACAACTCCGGGCCACTACAGCGATCCCTCCGGCCTCTCTTACGCGCTCCAAGAATCTCTTCTGGTGTTCTGACACCTTCCCTTTGGCTGTTTTTATCTCTAAAGCAAAGAACTTGCCATTATGGACCCCCAGGATATCCGATATTCCCTTCTCACTCATGAGCCCCTGCCAGATTTTAACGTGCATGATTCTGAGTGACCGGAGCATGTCCCGGATTTGCTTTGTTAATTGAGCTTCAGTGAGAGCCACTCATCTTCTCCTTAGAGCATATTTTACAAAGCCCATTATTAGTCCAAGGCCTTTTTCCACATTCCCGGCACATGATATCTTTATCTGAATCATCAGGATTTTCTTCTTTCCTTCTCTGCTCCCAGGTTCTAACAGCAGCCCTCCAATCTTTCATTTTGTTCTTGCCAACCATCCAGCCATTTGACGTGTAGTGGTCAATGAATGTTTGCGGATTGATATTATTGTTTCTCTCCTGGCAATATCTCTTCACTTCGTCAAGAGAGGGAGGGATAAATTTTTTATTTTCCCCCCCTCTTTCCTTTCCTTTTATTTCCTTTCCTTTCCTTTGTGTATTATCAGCGTCAGAAACTACAGGCTCTTGTGTATTTCTAACGTCAGAAACTACGGACTCTTGTGTATTATTCTCGTAAGAAACTAATATTTGATCAATGGTAATTATGTCGTTTTTGCGGTTTCGATAAGCATCGGTAAGGCTATTTAAAAGGTCTTGTGAAACTATTACCTTGTAAGAAACCCATAAGAGAGTGTGTATCTTACGAGTTTTGGACATGATATTTAGCATATCCATTCCAGATTCTATATCGCAGTGACACTTTGAAAAAAAATACATCTGGTCGGACTCATCTTGCAGACAGAAATAATGGTCTTCCTGTAATGTAAGAAACCGCATAACGTTTGTAAAAAATCCGGTACCCTTGCATCCGTACTTACCTTCTAAGATGTGCAAGGTGCGCCCATCTTTAGCGTAGAACGGAAAATAGTCACAATCATGTCTCTCTGGCCTAGCCATTTAAGGAGCCTTTCTTGAATTACAGGTAAGGCATAATAACTGCAAGTTTTCCCTAATATTTAATTTTTCTATAGGAAATGATCCGACTGCTGCGCGGTAAACAGAGATAATATGGTCGATTGTAAGATTTTCTTCTGAGCCACAGAAGACACACTTATGTTTACCTTTTTCAAGAATCAACTTTCTAACGTCAGTT
>JAHIWJ010000011.1 GCA_018816205.1 Nanobdellota archaeon | reverse complement strand
ATTATTGAAGTTAGATTGGATAATTTGTTGATGCATATCCAATCTAATCTTCTTCAGAATAACTATTTTTTGGTTTTTGTTTTATTTTTGGAACTTGGGACAACGCCGTTATTTGATAAAGTATATAAACTTAGTTTTCCAGAGGGAGATATGGGAAAAAGAAGATTTCCGGTTTTGGCAGTCATATTGTTGATTTTTGCACTTAGCTGGCTTATGTCGGACTTGGGGTATTGGACAATAAATATTCCGTGGATTCCGGTGATTTTAGCGGTTGTAGCAATTGGGTGGATAATAAACAGGTATAGTTCTCAGTAAACTTTATAATTTAAAGAGGAGAAGTAAATCTATGAAAAGATGGATTTTTTTGACGATTGCAATTTTGGCATTAGTTGTTTCTATTTTACCGGCTTACCTGACGATTGGAGTTAAGCGTGCGGATTATGCTTCTATAACAACGATTTTGTGGATTTTGCTGGGAGTTGCCTTGGTTGTTATTCCTCTGCTTTCTATAATTTTTTCTAAGAAGATTCTCAAGATTAAATGGCTGCGTTGGAGTTTGCTGGTTTTGAATTTGGTGGTTTTGGTGATTTCAGCGATGTTTAACTGGATTATATTCACTAGGAGTTTTGGAGGATGAAATGAAGAAAGTGAATGGAAAGTCGGCGATGGGAAAAAGAAGTCGGGCAGCTGGAGCACGGTTTGAACTAAAAGTCAGGAAACATCTTGAGGAAAATGGCTGGATTACTGACAAATGGACTAAGAATGTTGATTTGGAAAAGATGGAAGTTGTGCCTGCAAGAAGGAAGTTTATTCCTGGCAAGGGATTTATGGGGATTGGAACAGGATTTCCTGACTTCATCGCTTTCAAGCAGATTGTTGGAAGAAAAGAAGATGATTTTCACGCTTACAAGGTAATTGGTGTTGAGTCAAAGATGAACGGCACTCTTGAGAAAGTTGAGAAGGAGAAATGTTATTTTTTATTGGAGCAAGGGGTGTTTAAGGATATTCTGATTGCGCAGAAGAGCGAGAAGAAAGGTTCAATAGAGTATGTTGATTTTGCGACGGGGGAAGAAAGAAGTGTTTTTTAGATAATTTTATTTTTGATTAAGTAGTCTTTGACTATTCCAAAAATTAACTCATGACCTTCAGTGGTTGGATGACAACCGTCTGACAAGAGTTTTTTGTAATCTTCTTTTTCAAATTCTTCGTAAATTTCTATGAAGTGTACATTATTATCTTTTGCTACTTCTTTTATTATCTGGTCGAATTGTTTGATGTATCGGTTTTTGCATGAATTGCCTGCAAGCCAAGGAATGGGATCGACCTTATCTTCGTCCACGGGGGTTTCTCCTCGGAGAACTATTTTTGTTGAATGTTTTTTTGCCAATTTAACGATTTTGTCTAGGTTTGTTCTGAATTGTTCTGGAGAAAACTTAGTTCTTTGTGTTTCATGCACAAAAACAGAATCGTTGCCGCCTACGGAAATTATGAAAACAGTTTCCTCATCTGGCCAAACACGAGGCTTGGTTTCTGCATCGAACCTTTTTAGTACGCCCTCTGCGGTGTCCCCATCAATTCCGAGATTGTAAACCAGAAAATATTCTTCGTAGTTTGAATCGATTACTTTTTTATCCAAGAATTTTCTTAGTCTTTGCACCCAGCCGCCCTCAATATCCCAGGCGCCGTAGGTTATGCTGTCTCCGAAAACTAATATTTGCGTCATTTCGCTAGTTCCAATAGTTCAAGGAGTGCTGATGCAAGTTCAGTCACGCCGTCGTCTTCAGTAAAATGGCCTTTTTTAGGTTCGACGATTATCCTTGCGCCCAGGTTTTTCTTGAATACTTCCTTTTCAGATAGCGGAACATACTTGTCGTTGTCTGAAAATATTGCTACAAAGTTGGATGTTTGATCTGCTGCACTTTTCCAGTTGAGTGGAATTTCCAGCCAGGGTTTTGCAATTTTTTCTTCTTTAGCTGAGAGATTCTTCAATTTTGTCCATGGCGCAATCAAAATTGCGCCGCCAACCCGATCTTCTGGGGGGAGAATTGTGAAGTACCTTAACAATGCTTGGCAGCCGATTGAATGGGCTATAAAGAAAGTCTCTTCATTTAAGGGCTTGACTTTTTCCTGTAAGAAAGAGACCCAATCGTCTATCTTTGGATTAGAAGGATTCGGCATTTTCAAAACGTGAACTTCAAAATCCCTTTCTTTTAATTGCTTGGCTAACCATTTAAACAGTAGTTCTTCCGGGGACTCTTCCCAGCCGTGAATGATAAATATCTTTTTCATTGATTAGAAAGAAACGCATGGAATTTAAAGTTAACTATGCTTTTCAGCATTGTACGGCCGGTGACATATGTCGCCTGGTCACACACGCTT
>JAHIWJ010000001.1 GCA_018816205.1 Nanobdellota archaeon | reverse complement strand
TCTGATTGAGAAATCCTCTCCACCGGCGTCAAAACATTCTCCCCAACACTGCCAATGTCATATCTATACTCAAAATTTTGTGCAACTAAAAAATTCGCGCTAATCAAATACAAAATCAACAGCACCGGAATCAGCACAGCCAAGACCCTCAAAACCCTAACATACAACGGTTTATTTTTTACATACTCCTTAATCCGCTCCTCTACTTCCTCAATCTCCTTCTCCACTTCCTCAACCGTCTTCTCAGCCTTTTCTTCAATCTCCGCCACAATGCCTTCAGAAGCCTTCATAATCTCTTTTCTATCACCCACAGGACGAGACTTCCAGCTGCCGCGCTTGTGCTGCTTCTTCCAAACTTCAAACTTCTCGTCCCAGTCTTTCTCTCTCTCAATTACCACATTCGTACCTCAACAGTTTATTTCCGCCGTTTGATAAAAACTCTGAAAAACACGGATTGTTAAAGCTTTTGGTTCCCTCAAAAAGATAAACTTCTCCGGGATATATACTCATCAGTCTCATCGTCTCATCCTTGCTCCCTGTAGACCAGAAAAGCTCCCACTCCTGTTCGCTCCAGGAATTAGCGTCAAACAGCCCCGGCGCAATAGTCTCCCTCCCCGAATACGCCAAAATCCACGGCGAATACTCCGATGAAATCGCAATAACCTTCGCATCACTGGAAGTATTAGAATCAATCATCTTGATTAACTGCAAGCCTTCCTCTGTTATCAAGGGCTCAGCGCTCACCGCCTCCTTAAAACTCACATACCCCGCCGACAACAGCATCAAAACCAAAATCCCCGCCCCCAACTTCTTCCTGTTATCAATCAAAAGGCTAAACCCAGAACCCGCCAAAACAATCAAGAAAATATCCAAATGCGCGACAAATCTATTGAAAAAGAAAAACTGGAAATAAACAATTGCTCCCGCGATAAGCGTCATAAAAAACAACATGTCATATTTCTTCTGCCAAAATCTGTGAATAAAGCCAAGAATCGCGAACGGCAGGTAATACAGCGTCGAAAACTGATATACAAAGAACGAAACGAAAGTCCCCGGCGCAGTCCCCGGCTCAACAAACCCCTGAGTCACCGGCACGAACAGCGGCAATATCGAGCTCTCCCAGAACCCGGCATAAAGCAGCAGCGTCAAAACCAATATCGCAGTCCCATCCACAAAATTCCGAGTGAAATTCTTCCAATCCTGCACAGTAAGTGAAATATACGCAACCCCAAAAAGGAAAAACGTCGGCCTGTGCATTAACCCCGTCAAAACTCCACACACAATAAACAAAATCCCATTCCAATCCCCTCCTTTAGGTTGGCTCCTATTCTCATGACTACCACTTTTTAGGGTGAGCAGGTAGGCACTCCTAGACACCGATGCTCGTGACCTCTTGTAAAAATACAAAGCAAAAAGCAAAGTCGACAAAGCAATAACATTCTTGTAATACAAATAACTAAACAGCTTAAACTGAATTCCAGAAACCGCATACAACAAAACCGCAATCACAGCCGCTTTATCCCCAACATATTCCCTCGCAAATAAATAAATCGCAGCCCCAAGTAAAACACTAAAACATATAAACCCCAAAGTCAAAAGAACATCACTAGAAATTCCAACCTTAACCAAACCATACATCAAATACAAAAATCCCGGCGTCAACGCAGATTTAACCCACCCATCGCTCCCAAAACCCTTCGCCGCAAAATTCTCAATCCCATATTTGTAAATCCCCGCGTCATAACCCAAAGGAATATCATTCCCCATATACGGAATAACTCTAAACCAAACAATCAGCAAAATTCCCAAGGCCAAAAGCAAATACTTCGCCCGTCTAGGAATAACAACTTCCTCCTCCCCTTGAACATGATACAGCCCCAACGCCCCCAGCACTGCCAGCACCACCGCAAACAACTCAAAATGCAAAGTATACTTCCACACCAGACTAAACGAAATCAACACCACCAGCGCCGTGTAAACCACAAGCAGCTGCCAAAACGCGTTCTTCATCGTCTCAGATTTTCTCATCTTGCCCTCCGGTTCCCGTTGCCATCATCCGGATAAAATGATCTCCCAAAACTCTCAGCAAACCCCCCAGAGTTCAGATGCGCATATCTAAATCCCCTAAACGTCCTTAACATCGTAAGCGGCATCGCAAAAAGCTCATATGCCGCGTCCCTCAAACTCGTCCTGCTCTCAATCGGCACAAAAACATACCGCCCATCTATCGCTCCCTCCATCTTCAAACCTTCAAACAAATACCTAACCCTTCTAAGGTGGTGAGGGTTGGAAGCAAACCCAATAACCCTCCCCTCGCAAAGTCCTAGCCCATTCCGAATACTATCCAGCGTATCTCCAGAACTAAATTCCTGCCTTATCTGATCCTCAGGCACCCCAAGTCTCTTCAATTCCCAAACAATAAAACTCGACCGACAGTTTCCAGGCTCCCCGCCCCCAGTAGCCACCACAATCAGTTTGCTCCTATTCGTCGCCAGCCCGTTCTGTTTCCACACCACCCGATAAGCAGCATCCGCTCTCTCCCTTGCAACTCTGGGCGACGGATTTCCATGAACAATTATTGAATCAACTAACGGTCTCATTTCCCATTCCCACCACCTCTTAAAATACTTCTAATTAATATATTTTTACTACCCAAGTCGAGTATTCTTTCCATGCTTTTCAACCAAAATAAAGATACTTAAACCTTACTATCTCCAAAGTTCAGAATCATGTACCCAGGGGAAATTCTCTCTTTCAGAAAAATCCTTCGCTCCTATACCAAAAAACCATTCATCGGTCCCAAAATAAAAAGCACAACAAGACTAACCGCCCGCCCAAGCAAAGCCGCCGACAAGCTGTCCGTCGCGGAAATTCCAACAATCAAATTAACCCTCCAAGATTTCCCG
>JAHIWJ010000137.1 GCA_018816205.1 Nanobdellota archaeon | reverse complement strand
TTTTTATAAGGAGTTCTGCGGTTGCTTTGGAATTTTTTGATTTTGTTTTGTAGAAGTTTATTTTTTTAGTTAAACGCAGAATTTTTGATAGGGGTGCTTTTGCGTAGGCTTGGAGAGTTGGCAGTTCTTTGAAAGTTTGTTCCATCACCGGAATTGTTAGTTCGTCGCGGCTTTGGGCGGAGTAGATTGTTGCGATTAAGGTTTGCCAGTCTTTTGGCCAGGCGTCGCCTGCCAGGCGCTTTTCGGAGCGAGAGTATTTTTTTTGTGCTTTTTTGAAGATGCTAAGGAAGAGTTGGGTTTTTGAAGGCATCAAGATAAAAAAAGAAGGTGGTTAATAAGTTATTCGATTAGCGAATCAGAATCACGAATAAGAATAAAATTATTAGGATTACTAGCAGGGTTATCAGCAGGATTGGAACCATCGATGACGATGTTCCTTTTATTGAAGAGGGCTTGTTTAACTTAATTTCTTCTTGGGAAAGGTTGTAGTTGATTTTTTGTAGGGTGTTTTCTGGTTTTGTTGGGTTAATGCCAGGAACTAGGACGGTGTTGCTGCCATGATAACTACCCGAGCTTTTTGAAGTTTTTGAAGAGGATGGCGATTCTTCTTGAGGCAAATTGTTTGAGGGTGCGATGCTGGCTTTTAGCCAGACGGCAAATTGGACTATTGAGCTGCCGGTTTCTCCTTGGCGGAAGATTAGTGCTCCTTTGTAGTCTCCTGCTTGGGAGCCGGAAAGACAGAGTTGGATTTCTCCTTGTCCGGAGTTGACTTCGCTAGGATAGGAAAGTTCTAGGCCTAGTTCTTGGGAAGATGTTTGGAAGTTTGTAATAGTCCAAGGAGATGAAGAAGACTGCGCCCAGGCGTCTCTTAATGTTGTTGAAGATTCAACTTGGAAGTAAACATTTTTGCAGGCGACTTGGTTCGTTCCTAGGTTGAATTCTAGGGAGGTTGGGGAGAATTGGATTGCTGAGACGAGTGGTATGAAGAGCAGGAAGAAGAGAATTATTTTTTTCATTGTGGCGGAGGGCCGGTTACGGTGTATGTGATTGTTCCTTTGTTGTTTCCGGGTTGGGCGTCTTCGGGGACGTCGAGGGTTGGGAATGCCCAGACAGGATTAAAATTGCATTCGCCTTGATTTAGCAGACAGATTAATAACCAACTGCTGCCTAGTGCGTTGTGACCGTCGATTTTTAGACCTTCTTCGAATGGGAAACCGGTGACGTTTGTTATTTCTACGTTTACGTCTGTAGTGCTGCCATTTACGTCGAAGGTGATTGGACCATTAAGTGCCGAGTTGTTTGTTGAGCTCTGTTGAACTATTCCGAAATCAAGGTTTCTGGGGAAGACTTTAAACACTATCTTTCCGGCTATTATGACTCCGATTGTTTGCTCGTTTGGCAGGAGGATTATGTTTTCAAGGCCATAGGTGCACTCTGTTTTTATGAAGTCGACTGAGTCGATGTTAGTATCTTGGCCGTTAGGGATTCGTGCGAGACATTCATCTAAATAGCTGTCTGCGTTTCCGTCTGGTGCGTTATCTAACAGGTTACCATCATCCCATGCTCCGTAAGTTACGGAGTCTATTAGTTGTCCGAGGTTGTTATAGAGCATAATTTGTCCGTTATTGTTCAAGCTGCCTTCTGGATTTAGAATTACCTTATAGTGCCCGCTATTGATAGTGCCAAGAAGTGTTTCAACCGAATAAGGTGTTGAATTAGATGTAGAGTCATTCATGACAATTGTCCAGTTTGTTAAGTCGATTGTTTGATTTGAAGGATTGAAAATTTCTATCCATTCATCCCCAGTTGAACTGACGCCCCCGCTGTTGTCCCAGTCGGTTTGAGGGTCGACTGTGAATTCGTTGATGACAATTGCTGATGAAAGGGTTGTAAGCAGGATTGTGAAAATGATTAAAGCTATTGACCTCATTTGATTTTTAGATAATTGGAATATTTAAGTTTTATTGGGGTGGCGGAGTATTTATTTTTCTAAATCTTTATAATATCTTACCGGCTCTGTTGAAAATCTGTTTTTGATGATTTGGAATTTTTACAAGCAAACCCTCCCCCTGCGCCCCAAATAAAAATAGCAAATTCACATTTGACTTTTTCAACAGAGCCTATCTTACCCAAAAACCTTAAAATCCCACTATTCTTGACTTCCTTACGATGAGTAAGAATCAACTTGACATAAAAGCAATTGAAGAAAAATGGCGGGCGTATTGGGAGAAGGAGAAGGTTTACAAGTTTAATCCGCACAGCAAGAAGAAAATTTATTCAGTTGACACGCCGCCGCCGACTGTTTCTGGGGACATGCATATCGGGCATGCTAGCTCGTATTCGCATGATGATTTTATTGCCAGGTATAACAGGATGAAAGGATTTGAGGTTTTGTATCCTTTTGGAACTGATGATAATGGACTGCCAACTGAGAGACTTGTTGAGAGATTGAAGAATGTTAAGAGCAAGTCTATGACGCGGGCAGAGTTTATTGAGCTGTGTTTGAAGACATTGAAGGAGATAACTCCGAATTTTGTTCAGGATTGGAAGAATCTGGCGATTTCATGTGATTATGATGTTTATTATTCTACGATTGACGACCATTCGAGGAAGATGTCGCAGGCGTCTTTTATTGAGTTGTATAAGAAAGGTTTGGTTTACAGGGAGAAGTTTCCGACGATTTATTGTCCGGAGTGTCAGACGCCGGTTGCGCAGGCAGAGTTAGAAGATAAGAATAAAGAAACTTTGTTTAGCACGCTGAGATTTTTAACGGAAGAAGGGAATGATCTGCCGATTGCTACAACTCGTCCGGAACTCTTGGGTGCGTGCGTGGCGGTTTTTGTTAACCCTGAAGACAAGAGGTATAAAGATTATGTTGGAAGGAAGGCGACGGTTCCGCTGTTTGATTATCGGGTTCCGATAATTGCAGATAAGTCTGCTGATATTGAAAAAGGGACCGGAGTTTTGATGGTCTGTTCTTATGGGGACAAGTATGATGTTGATGCTATTAAGCGGTACAAGTTAACTCCGAGGGTGATTTTCTCTTTGGATGGAAAAGTGAAAGAAGGAAAGTATGCGGGTTTAACTATTTTGGAATCAAGGAAAAAGATTTTGGAAGATTTGAAAGCCAAGGATTTAATTATGGAGCAGAAGAGCATAACGCATACTCTGAATGTGCACGATAAATGCGGGACAGGAATTGAGTTTTTGCCGACGGAGCAGTGGTTTATTAAGATTCTTGATAAGAAAAAGGAGTTGATTGCGCAGGGAAAGAAAATAAAGTGGCATCCAAAGCACATGTTTAAGAGGTATGAGAATTGGATAAATGGGTTGGAGTGGGATTGGTCGATTTCTAGGGAGAGACATTTTGGGATTCCGATTCCAGTTTGGATTTGTGAGAAATGCGGCGAGGTTATTTTGGCGGATGAGAAAGAGCTGCCGACTGATCCAATGCAGAAGCATAGGAAGTGTCCGAAGTGCAAGATTGACGCTAAGCCTGAGACAAAAGTTTTGGATACATGGGCTACGTCTTCATTGACGCCGCAGATTGTTTCTGATTTAGTCAAGGGGAAAGTCAAGGTTCCGTATTCATTGAGGCCGCAGGCGCATGACATAATAAGGACGTGGGCGTTTTATACGATTGTTAGGGCGTTGTATCATGAGAATAAACTTCCTTGGAATGATATCGCAGTTTCGGGGTTTGTAACTCTTCAGGGCGAGAAGATGTCGAAGTCGAAAGGGAATTCGATTAGTCTGCGGGCGGTGATGGAGCAGTTCGGGAGCGACGCGGTGAGATACTGGGCGGCGACGGCAAAACTTGGAGATGACGTAGACTATCAGGAAAATGATTTGGTTGCTGGAAAGAAGTTTGTTACGAAATTGTTGAATGCTTCGAGGTTTGTGTTTATGAACTTGAAGCATCAGGATAAGAAGCCTAAACTTCTTGAGGCAGACAGGTTGTTTTTGACGCAATTGAACAAGTTGATAAAGAGTGCTACGGATGCATTTGAGGACTTTAATTATGCGAAGGTGAAGCTGGAGACAGAGAGGTTTTTCTGGGGGGTTTTTGCTGATAATTATTTGGAGATTGTTAAGAATAGAGTTTATAACGGAACCGAAGATGAGAAGGCTTCTGCGTTTTATGCTTTGTATCAGGGATTGTTGGCTGTCGTGAAGTTGATGGCGCCGATTACGCCTTACATTACAGAAGAGGTTTATCAGAATCATTTCAGCGAATTTGAGAAGGAGAAGTCAATTCATATTTCGAGCTGGCCTTCAGAGTTGGACGTTAAAAGTGGAAAGAACGATGATAAAGTTTGGAGTGATTTTCTTGCTATGATTGCTAAGGTTAGGCAGGTGAAGTCTGAGAACAAAAAGGCAATGAACTCTAAGGTTGTTTTGACGCTGACGCAGAGAGAGCAGGACGAGTTGAATGATGTTATAGCTGATTTTAAGTCGGTGATGAATATTGCGGAGTTGAAGGGCGGGGAGTTTGGGGTGGAGTTTGTTGAGTAGTTAGTTTTATTAATTATACCTTGTTTTAGGGGATATGCGGGAAGAACTAATTCGTGTTTTGCGAGAGCTTGATGTTGTTTATCGTGAGCCTGTTAAGGGCGTGAGTGGAAAGCATCTTGATTATTATGTTGACATTAAGAAGGCATATGGAAATCCGAGGGCTTTGCATCTTATAAGTGAATTGATATGGGGGATGCTAGATAAAAGCACTACCTGCATTGCCGCAATGGGTTATGGTGGGCTTTCTCCGCCCAGCGTTATTTCTGCTAAATATGGCCTGCATTTGGTGATGGTTCGCGACTCTCCAAAACAGCATGGAAGGGGAGGTTTCATTGATGGATATGTGCCTGCTCTGGGGGATAGTGTTGTTATTTTTGATGATGTTTTTACAACAGGGGGAAGTTTGAAAAAAGTTCTTGGAGTAATCGGACAGACAGAAGCAAAAATTTTAGGAAGTTACGTTGTTGTGAAGCGTGGCGAGGGTAATGTTGATGTTCCTTTAAGGTGGCTGTTGACGGCTGGAGACTTACTGTCT
>JAHIWJ010000136.1 GCA_018816205.1 Nanobdellota archaeon | reverse complement strand
TTATTTTTATTTATTTTATGCTTAGGTATACCGGGTTTTCTCTTGTGTTTGTTCCATACGTTGTTTTTGTTGTTGTTTATTTGATTTCGGTAGGCACTTCGTCTTTGTTTATTAGGTTCAAGGGCGATTTTTATAGGGAGTATCAGCATTGGCAGGCATTCCGGAAATGGTTGAAAGGGAGTTTCGCGATGAAGCATGAAGGTGTTGAGGCAGTCAAGCTGTGGGATCATTATCTTGTTTATTCGACGGCGTTGGGAGTTTCAGAGAAGGTGATTAAGGAATTGAAGGCGAGGCATTTGATTAGCGAGAAGGATTATGGTTTGTATATGGGGATGCATTATTCTTCTGTGAGTTTTGCAACCGCATCCGGAACTGGAGGGCATGGTGGTGCGGGCGGGGGCGGAGTTGGTGGTGGGGGTGGCGGAGGACGGTAATTAGGAAGGCTGTGCGGGATGTTAGTCCAAGAAGCCCTTGAAATCTTTTGCCCTTGCTCCGAGAATTTCTTTTAATTCTTCTTCGCTCGCGTCGAAAATGTTTTTTAGGGATTTGAATTTTTTAATAAGTGCTTTGGCTTTTGCCGGGCCGACGTTGGGGAAACCCTCTAATATGAATTGAATCTGCTCTTCTTTCGAAAGCAGAATCTTTGAGGCTCTTAGTCCGGATTCAGGAGATTTATCTTTTTTGGCCAGGACGTAAAGGTATTTTGCTGTGTCTTCTTCGTTGTGGGTGAAGATTATGGGGGTTTGGAACTCTAGCGCAACGCTCAGAAGGAAACCTCTTAGGGCGTTTTCATGGATGCCGCCATTATAAAGGTCTTTATCAAGAATTCCTTCGACCAGGAGCAGATGCTTTGGATATTGTTTTAGTTCGAGAAGCTGGGAGATTATTCTTTTGTTTATTATTGAAGATTTTAGGTCAGAGACGGTTTTTCTTTCTATGGCAATGTCTTTTACTATGTAGTCTGCGACTGGGAGTTGTTTCCATTCGATGTTGAAATCTTTGGACAGGAGCGAAGGGACGAGGGAGTTTCTTTCGCGGTTGTCTACTTGGATTTTTATTTTTTCTTTTATAGATTTTTTTGAGGAAAAAATGTTTAGGATTTTTTTCATCTTGGAGCTCCTTTCATTCTTCCTAGAACATCGTAGAGGATTATGGAAATTATTCCAAGGATTATCAGGGCAAAGACAAATGCAGATTTCATTGTCGCTTCATAGTGGACTTGGCCTTCTATGTGGCCGGCAATGTAGACTAGCTCGTCGATTATCAGGCCGATTGATATTGCGGAGAGGTTTAGGTAGAGCCTGGGATGGTTTTTACCGAAGAGGATTGCTAGATTTGTGATTATTAACAGGACAATTCCGTAGTGGAAATGGTGCAGCTCGAAGCCCATGAAAATCGGATCTGGATCTTCTATAGAAACTAAGCCCCGGGTTATGAGTATTGTCAGGATGAGGACGCTGATGAAGTAGATTGCTCTCTTTTTTGGGTTTTTTCTCTGGATTTCTGATTCTGGTTTCATTTTCTAGCAGTTCTCCACATATGTTCAAAATACTTTCTAAAGCTTTCGGCGACGTGCTGGTTTTCTATCATTATCGCGAGTGGATTTTCCTGCAGGAGGATGAAGATGAGGACTTTGTTGGCGTAGATTTCTGTTGAGGTTGGCATTTCAAATTCTTTCGGAAGGAAGCGGAATTGTGTAAACGGGAGGGATTTTCTTTTTTGGTAGAGTTCTTTGTATTTGATGTTTAGGAGGTGTTTGTGGATTATGCCTTTATGCGCTCTGATTTTTTGGCGGTTTGTGAAATGGATTTCCCATGATTCTGGCTGTTGCGTGAGGCCCATGGAAAGCCATTCCTCGCCCTTGCTGAGGGTTTGGATTATATCTTCGTTTGCAGTTTTTATGCCCTCCCAGCCAGAGAAGATTTTTGCTTCTGCTTTTTTCGCATGTTTTTGTTTTAGAATTAGTTCTGGGATTATGTTTTGAATGTCTTGTTTCTCTGCCTCGATTTGGTCTTGTTTCTCTTCTAAATAATCTAAAATTCTTTCTGGAGAGGAGGCTTCGAAATATTTTACATTATTTTTGATTAGATGGGAGATGAGACCTTTATGTGCGAGGCGGTCGAGGACTTCGTAGGTCTTGCTTCCGGAAACTTTTGACTTTTGGATTATCTTGCCGATTGATGAGCTTCCAAGCTCTAAAAGTGCGAGATAGATTTTGATTTCGCCTTCTGTTAAGCCGATGGATTTTAGGGTTTGTTGGAGCATTTTTTTGTTTTGGAATATTTTGCCCCGCCTCGTAAACTACCGAGGGCTAAAGCCCTCAGCGTTTTAAGTTGCAAAATCAACAATTCTTTTTTGCATAC
>JAHIWJ010000135.1 GCA_018816205.1 Nanobdellota archaeon | reverse complement strand
TCTGAATTTAATAACAATGGTTTCTGTGGCGGCTGTTCTATTGCTTGCAATAGGATACTCTAAAATTTCTTCGTTGCGAGTTAAAGCTGCCGTGGTCGTGGGACAGAAGGATGTGGCGTAGGGATTTTTCTCTAGCTGTGCCCCTGCGATTTGGAGGTCTATGGAGCCTGAGCCAGGGTGGAAAACTAATATTCTAAGTTCTGCTCTATTCACATCAGCGTCAATAGCAGTAACCGTATAAGAAAACCTTCTCCATTCTGTTGAACTAATACTGGCTTTAATATCAGAACCGCTAGTCGTTGTTCCTGATACTCCAGCATTATCTTGTTCTCTAATACTTAATGCTAAAGAAGTTATGCTGGTTACTGTTCCCTTTAACCATACACTAAGAGTAAGAACATCATTTTGAGCAACCGTATCAACTCCAAGATTTTGTTTATACAAAGAATAAGAACCGTCTCCAAAAGTATGTTGCCATCGCTGTGCTTGTGAACCAGCTATGTTCGTTAGCGTTTCTGCAACTATACTCATCGTTTGAGCATTGGTAACATCATCTGCTATATTCCACCCCGTCGCCAACCCTGCCGTATCAGCACTAAAGATTCCATAGGTCAACAAATTCGTCCCCGCCCCCTCAATCAACAACCCTGGAGCAGAGGTAAACCCACTGCTATCATAATACCCCTGTGTCCATCTAGCTTCATCAGAAGTCGTTGTAACCTGAACCACTCCATTAGCGTCAATATACGTTGCAGGATTACTCGCACCCCGTGAAGCGGTGAAGGTGGCGGTAGGAGAACCAAGAGAATTATCGGCATCTAAAGAAAACTGGTTGACATCATACTGCTTTACAAAAGTCGAGCCGAGTGAACCAGGAAAGAGATTCTTTTCACCAACAAAACCGTCAAGTAATATTGCAGAAGATATTGAGGGAATAAGTAAAAAAGCTAAAGCTAAAACTAATTTCTTCATTAATCAGCACCTCCATCTATCCAATTTCCCGACCTTCCCATAGATACCCATTGTGTGTCACTTATTGCTATTAGTAATATATAATCTCCTGCGCCCCCTGGGCTGTCAATAGCATTGCCAGCCGTTAAAGTTGTGCCATCCAAAACAATCGATTCGCCTGTATCAAAAGCATCAACAGTTACAACTGCCGCAAACATTGACTGAAACAAACATCTTTGTCCTTCTACAGCATCAGGTAAAGTATAATCAATAACATCGTTGTCATTGTTAATCCTAATACCACCCTGACAATCGGAAGCTGTTAAAACAACCGTTGCCGTAGTATCTAATGTTATATTTCCAGAAATTCTTACTGGTAAAGTTCCATCTGAATTTACTGTAAGTTTATTACCGTCTGTGTCCATTATCCTTATTGGAGTCTGGGCGAAACATAAACTTGTTATTAATAGAAAAGGTAATATGAGCAATCTTTTCATCTTTGTCTCCTTATTGAAATTTTATAGTTAAATATCCATCAGAACCAACAGACAATTTATTGCCATCTGTATCCATGATTCTATGTGCGGCAGCAGCCCATGCTATTGGAGCGCCTATCATAATTCCTATTATTATTCCGATAATTAAGTTTTTCATATGTTCTCCTAACTTGCTATCATGTTTATTTTATTTGTCGTTTATCTTCCTTATTCTGGAGTATATTCATACCAACTTAAAAGTATCGTACAATTATTTGCCGTAGCACCATTAGTTATTCTAAACAAATAAATAGAATTTTGTTTAAGTATAAGCTCACTTGCGTTTTCCCTGGAAGTAACTATCCCTTTAACTCCTAAAGTTTCTGTCCAAATAGCTGTTCCACCAGTAGGTACTATTGCGTCTGCCCCGATAGTATCCCCGACCTTTGAAGAAGCAACTGAAACATTACCGGAGTTTCTGTCAAAATTTTTTGGTGTAATAGCCGCCCCACTTGCAAGACTTGTTACATCTTCTAAAACGTCAAACAGTGCTTCTGCTGAAGAATCTATCCGAAGAAGTAAATGCAACCGCTTTGATGTATTGGGGGTCTGTATAGAAACAGTATTTATATTACCATTTCCTAAAGTAGCATTATTTGATACCCAAAAAGCATTTCCTTCATGTACTTCGTGATGAGAAATATCAATAGATACGGGAATTTTAAAAACATTATCAAATTCAGCAATTCTTGTAGGATTGTTCGGGTCGACTGAAAAAGCATTTACATCAAGCAACCTCTTTGTGCCTGATGATGTCGATGTAATCGGGTTGCCAGCTTTGTCAAATATTTTTACGGGGGGGTTGCTCATTCATTCTCCAGAAAGGGTATAAGAAAACAAAATAATAAAAGTAGTTTAATCATTCTCCACCGCCGAATAATCCTAGTTTTTTACCTACAAGTCCACCTGCACCTACGATAGCCGCACCCTCAGCAGCTCTTCTTCCTACTCTTCCTGTGAAATCTAATGCTCCATGTATCCTTCTAAACTCTTTCACTTCTTTTAAAATATCAGAAGGTACAAGCTCTTCAAAGGCTTCTTTAAGTTCTCTGTCACCAAAATCCTTTATAAGGCTGCTTTGTAAACTTCCAGCCTTGATCTTTCCCTTAATAAGATTATACTTGTTTATTACTTGTGAATAGGACTGTCTAATCTCTGCCATCTCAGGGAAAGCATCTAATTGTGATCCTCGTATATCGTCTATCACATCAAAGATAGCTATATCGTCAGACGTTACATTAAATCCTAGCTTTTTAGATGATGGTAACTTAGCTGTTAAATCATTAATAATCCTTTGAGCTTCTTCAACAGGAACAGTATCAGCTAACTGTGGATTATCAGATATTCTTTTAATGCTTGGTGTTCTGTTAATAATAGATTTTAATTTAGGTTCTTCTGCTGCTGTACTATTTATCTTTTCAACAACCTGTCTTAAAGATACTTTTCTATTAGGATTAACTCTTGATAAATCTTCAAGCTGTGATCCGAACTGTTCCGATGCCTGACGTTTCCTTTGGAACACAGCACCTCTAACTTTGCGTAAGAATCCAGGTGCGCCTTTGGTGGCTTTGTCAATCCCCTTTTTAGCTTTTGAAATAAACCCAAGAAATGTTCCAAATGTAGCACCAACTCCTGCTTGAACTGCTTGGTCTTCTAGTGAAATATCATCCCCTGCAAATTGAGAACCTCCGAAAGTTGCACCTTCAGCAGCTCCTTTAAGAAGTGCGCTTCCAGTCTTTTTAAAAGTAATGTCTCCTATCTTCTTTGCTAATGTAGCTGCTCCTCCTTTAAATATTCCCCTTACCTCCGAACCTAATCTTAAAGTTTTACCCAGTCCAGTTGTTTGTTCAGGAAATATTTTTTCTTCTAAACCTTCACCACCAAATTTTTTAATAGCAGCTTTAGGTAAGCCAAAGGCTGCTGTGGATGCTCCAGAAAGCACAGGAGAAACTAATTCTGTTTTTATCTCTTCGGGTCTAGTAGGTAATCCAAATTGTCTTAAAAGTTTCTCTCTTCCTTGTCCTGCTTCTATATCAGGCTCTCCAAATATTTTTCTTGCACGATCTTTACCAAAAACTTTTTCAGTCAGAGAATCTCTTGGAGGAATATCTGCCAATAAATCTCTAGGTTCTTTTTTTTTATCTAATAAGTCTGTCGGCATTATTATTCCAATCTTTTTAAAACTTCTTCTCTAGTTAAACCATGTTTTTGCATTGTAAATTTCATGTCTTCTTCACTAAGAAGAGTTTTTACAGCAATGTTATCCCCAGCCCCGATTTCCGCAAACCTAGAAATAGAAGTACCAACCAAATCTTCAAATGCCTTTTCTTCGTCTCCTTCAATCTTAACTCTAGAACTTGCAGCAGTAACAGAACTTACCCATCCGTGTAACCTATCAGGAGGGATATTATTAGGGTCTACATCTTTAAAAACTTCATCAAAAGACATATTTAATAATTCAGCTGCTCTTGCAAATCTAAAGAAAGAAGCCTGACTTTCTCTAAATTGACGCTTGGCTACCTTTGGTGCTGTACCAAGTTCTGGCAGGGTAGTGCCTAGTGCGTCAAGAACACCTGTAATAATCCTAACCGACCCTTCCGATTTAAGTCCTTGTTGTGTAAGCATAGGCATCATCTTTAAAATAGTCTCTTCTTTTTTTCCTTCATATGCACCAGAAGCAGGGAATTTTCCTCCAACTTCCCCTCCTCCAAGAAATTTTGGAAGGTCACCTATAAAACCTGCTGTTTTTGATATTCCTTTTTGTATAACACCACCAGCACCACCCTCTTTAAAAGCATCAACATAAACTCCAGCTAAATCATTTATAGCACCTGAAACAGTTTCTAAATTTCCTCTAGATACTAATATACCAAGTTTTGTTTTAGTCTTAGCTTCAACGGTATCTGTAGCTTCTTTAATCCTTGCTTTAGCATTTGCCTCTTGAGTATCTAATATTGCTCTCTCTTCTGGAGTCCTTCTTTGTTCTTCTAATTTACCTACACTAACCTGTTCAGCCAAAGTCAAAGGCTTCAACCTTTTCTCTCCTCCAACAGTAATCACTTGATATTGCTGTCCATTTTTTTCAACAATTCCTGGTAAGAGTTGTTGCTTCGGTTGTAGTCCTGCCGCTTGAAGAACATTTTGTCCTTGTGAAAGAGGTTGAAACTGTGAAGTAGCGTCTCCTTCTTTAACTGGCAATTTGTCCATTACAGATGGTGCATCTCCTTCTTTAACT
>JAHIWJ010000134.1 GCA_018816205.1 Nanobdellota archaeon | reverse complement strand
GCCGTGGGTCTGCCCGGGACGTGAAATATTACGCAAGTGAATTATTGCTTCTTTTGGAATGCGTATAAAATCTTCTTTCAATATTGAAATTGCAAATGGTTTATCTAACTTTGTCTTTGTAATCCAGTAGGCAACGGGTCTGCCAAACTTATCCTTTTCAACACCGTCAGTAATCACACCTTGAGCATCGGCAGGTTTCGCATCTCTTGGAGTTGCTACTCTATCTTTTTCAATTATCTCAAACCAGACGGGTGAATTTCCATCACGCGATTGTTTGACAAAGACACCACCATCTTCAAGAACTTTCGTTATTACGATTTCTTGATGCTTCCAAAAGGTAAGATTGTCTGTAGGAAAAAGATTATCTTTTCTACTATTAAAAATCGCCTCTAACTTTTTATTTGCTTCTACAGAGTCGGTTTTTGCTTGAGGGCGGATACCTGTTCCCACAACATTTCTAACGAAGGTTTTTATAATTCCAGACGCTATGGGGTCGTCTCTGTTTACTTCGCGCGAACGCGCTATTAGTGTTGGCAGGTCGTTCAGAACTAATGAGTCTGCATTACCAGAACCGCCGAGCCACGGGGTCTTGTATCTGCTTGACTTTGCAGAGCGATAACCTTGAGTTCGCATCAAAGCGAAAAAGGTATTTCGGTAACCTTCGTCTTTTTCCATTCGCTTAAAATGCTCACCTCTTGCCCGCCACTCTTGACGTTTGCTGGCAAAGGAAGGACTAACCGTCTCTATAATTTTCTCTAAAAACTTCATTGCTGAAAATTTGTTCTCCCGAATATAAAGCGCGAACCTTCCGTTTCTTGTGCAATTATAGGCATTGCGGTTCCGAGAGCATCTTTCAATCCCTGAAGTGCTTGTCTTCTTTGAATTGACGAACCTGCATCGCTAACTGATAATTCTAACCCAGCATTTATCGCCTCTGCAACCGCATATTTTAGATAGGCTGTTTTTCGGTCTTCGGCAATAATTGCATCCGCACATTCAGCGCAGGCAGTTTGAAAAGCAGTAACGGTAATTTGAGTTGTTGCCAAAAAATATCTCTCCCTTTTTTGAAAGAATACTTTTTAAACAGCAACTTTGCAAAGTAATTATTTTGGATCCGCAACTTTTTTATTCATCTGCTACTGGCAATTTCCATCTATGTTTACATTCTCTACATAATAGGTAAGCAATTCCCTTGCTGATAGAACAGCAAATAACGGCTTGACTCATAGAGTCCAGTAATATGCGATTGCATTTTGGGCAAACACGCGCCTGCCGCCGTGAATACTTTTGAGGTAACGGTCTCTCACCCCAAAATCGTTTGTCTTTTTTAGTGACTATCGGAGTTTCAGACGCAGTAATTTCTTGCGGCTCATACCTTATTGCTTCTACACGAGGTTTCAAATGTTTTGGCGGTCTCCCTCTTTTTCGAAGCGGTCTTTCCATTTTTTCTGCCATTCGCTTACTCTCCTTTCTTTTGTATTTTCTTTAACTACAACTTGAGGTTTGTTGCTACTTTTGAACATTTCAACTCCGAGCATTGCCGCAGCACAAGAACAATATGCAGTGCAGTCAAGGTAGTGATTAGCGCGTCTCGTTTGAACCCAAGATACTCTTGCACCTCTACCGGGAATATATTCTTCTATCTGTTTTTCAGAAAGTATTTGTTTCGCAAATTCCAAATGAATTATTCTTTCAGCATTGAATAACGAAAGACTTCCGGGCAGTCCTGCCGTAATTCTAAACCCTTCGTGCACTTCTCTTTTGTATTCATCAACATTGATGTTTACTAATCTGGCGCCGCTTTCTAAACTAATAAAAAAATTCCGTCCAACAAATCTGTTTTTTCCAGAATGCACGTCCCGCCATTTACCTTGATTTGGTTTACTGCCAAGTCCATTAACTGGAAAATATTTACTTCCAGACTCAATTGTGAAAGTATGCGTAATTTCTTTTTTGTAGCCCGCGTCAACAAAAATTAATTCTGGCAAAACTTTTGTATTGTCTTGCGACACCCAGCCATTTTCTAAAACTTCATTTCTGAAACTTCTTAAAGCGTGTAAGATTGATTGCGGATTTGGATTTCTCCTATCTGGCTGCGGAACGACTATCTCTCCATAATCTATCAAATACCCCTGCGCATTTTGAGTCCAAGCCCACGCTGTCCACCAGCAGGTATAGAGCCCT
>JAHIWJ010000133.1 GCA_018816205.1 Nanobdellota archaeon | reverse complement strand
TTTTTTAACCTTTTAGAGCTTTTGTATCCAAAAAACCCGGAGGGATAGGAGACCTCCACTATGACAAGGGGCGCACCCCAAAGGATGCTTCCCCCCGGGTTAGAGTTACTTTACCCCACAAAGGAGGAGATAAGTCCTTCCCGGAAGTTAGGAGACCCTTAATATGAGTAAAAAGGGCTATGTCCTTGTGGGACATATGGCTTCCGGGAAGGATTAGAGATTCAAGAACTTTTGTATCCAAATTAAAGGGGGCCAGCAACAAAACATAATTAACCCTTCCAGAGAGATTATGGGCTGGCTTCCTTTTACCATAAAAAAAACATCAAATTCAACCTTTTTATTAGAGGGTTGCCATGCCCAAACAAAACGGTACTGAAGTAACCTCAATTTCTTTCCGGTCAGATGTTCTTGAGGCTTTGGACGAATACAGCTCCCGAACGGATATAAACCGTTCTGATATTGTAAATCAGGCGGTAAAGTTTTTTCTGACTGCAAAAGACGACCAATATCAATCATGGCTCGACTATAAACGAAGACGACTTCACAAGTCATAACAAGATTTGTGAGGTTTTATTTTTTTAATTAACTTTTGTTAAACGCTAATAAACCATTGCAATAGGGGTTTCAGCCTATGAGCTTAACCGAAGAAGAAAAAGAGATAAAAAGGAGGTTGCCAATTCTTAAAGATTTTCATTGCCGAATGAAAAAATTAATAAAGGAGTTTGATGAGAAACTAAACATTAAACCCCTCGTAAAAACGAAAGTTAAGAATGGGAAGCAATAATGGTCAACCAAGACATTACAACGTCTCTAACAAAGAATGCACGCTTTTGGTGGCCAACTCTGTGCCAGGGCGTGAATTGCAAAAACGAATTTACTCCAAAAAGAAAAGACCAGCGTTTTTGTTCGCCGGAATGTAGAAAGAAGTTTTTTCGATTAGCAAGAAAACTCGGGGCAAACGTTTTGCATAGTTTAAAAAGTGAAATTGAATGATGCTTAACGCAGTTGAACAAATTTTCAAAGGAACTGATTATTTTTTTTGTATACAGCATCAATGCACGATAAGCCGGACGGCCTGTAAAAAGCGGCAGAAGACAAAACACACTGAGGCCGGATATTGGAGAAAGACTTGCGTTTACCCGGAGTGCCGGAATTGTAAACAAGGAAAAATAAATGCGAACAAACCCAACACCACCAATAAAAAGACGGGAATACCGGAACGGAAAAGTTTTTAACACCTGTCCGGTTTGTGAAATTAAATTTCCAGTTAAACCAGGTGTCGTACAGATTTATTGCCGCAAGGAGTGCCGTTTTAATCGGCACAAGAAAGCTGGCAGAAAAAGAAACCTTTCATAACCTCTTTTCCCGGCTCCGTCCACGTGGCGGGGCTCGGGGTGGCAATAAATAGGTTATTGTCGCCAGGAGCTAAGGAAAATGTAGTCCCGACACCGTGGCGGGTAATCCACGGTAAACCAAAAGTATGGAATTTAACCAAACAATAATTGGCGATACGTTGACTGATAAAACTGAAAAACAATAGAGTAAAAGGAGCCAGACAACATTATGAAACATGGGAAATACCTAAAATATCTTCTTAGGCATAAATGGTATGTAGCTATTGAATGTTTTAAGCGTGGTCTTTATCTTCATGCCTTCACCCATGATTTAAGTAAATTCCGACCTTCAGAATGGTTTCCCTATGTGGAATATTTCTATGGAAACTGGAACCGAAACGAACCTGACGATGCTAAATACTGGGCGGGGCGGGATAAAGTTCAAAAACCATTCGACATGGCTTGGTTATTACACCAACACCGGAATAAGCACCATTGGCAGCACTATGTTTTAAAAGAAGACGAAGGAAGAACGAAGGCTTTGCCGATACCGAGTAAAGTATTATTACAAATGGCTTGTGATTGGATTGGTGCTTCTAAGGCGGTCAGGGGGGAAGACGCTAAAGCTGAAGAATGGTATGAGAATATTCGTGAGGGAATGTGGCAATTTATGCATGATGCATCTCGTGAGAAATTTGAACGTCTGATAGGTTTTCATTTATAAGCGAACCGATAAGGTTCAGAGGGTTTTTAATTACTGATGCTCTGCTTAAGCTGCTATAAAGACGAATACCAGAGAACAACGCTCACCCGGACCGAGGCCGGGACCGAGTTTAATGTTGAGGCCATGCAGTGCCCGGCGTGTGGAGACGTTATTTTTACCCATGAGCAGGGCCGGAAACTGGATAAAAAGCGCAAGCTTATTCTTCTTAAAGAATCGTTGAAAAAATGATTGCTGAAACCCTCTCTAACGATATACAATCCCTCATAATAGAAAC
>JAHIWJ010000132.1 GCA_018816205.1 Nanobdellota archaeon | reverse complement strand
TTACAATCTATTGTGGGGCTCCGTAGCTCAGTTGATTAGAGCGCCGCTCTCATGAGGCGGAGGTCGGGAGTTTGAATCTCCCTGGAGCCATTCAGAAAATGTTGAAACCAAAAGAGCTGATGTATGTAGTTTTTTCTTTTCTTTTGTGGTTGATAGTAGAATACATTACTGTTTGGCATTCTCGGTTTGGGGAGTGGATGAGTTATATGCCTTGGGCGTTGTTTCAGTATTTGTTTATTATCCTTGTTTTTTGGCTGTTTCTGTTTGTGTTTAAGTGGAAGCATCGTGGAATTTTTGTTGTGATGATTATGATGATGTATGTTTTTGAGTTTTTGTGGCAGAACTTTTTGCTGTTGGATATTGCCTGGTTTATTCCGACTTCTGTGCTGTTAATTCAAATGTGGGGGTTTTTGACGTTTGTTCCGTATTGGATTCTTAAGAAGGAAATGGGGAAACATAAGAAGGTTGTAATATTTTATTGTTTGTGGCCTGTTTTAGGTTTTGTTATGGCAACGTTAATGTGAGATAAACTTATTAATGGAAAATTCTTGTATTTTTTATGAAAAAGAGGACGGTCAAGAAAGAGGCTAAGGGGATTGCTGAAAAGCCGTATAATTTTTTGAGCAATTTTGTTTTTTTCTTGAATCTTATTGTGGCGCTTTTGATTATAACTGGGGCGTGGCTTTTGATGGAGAGCGAGTTTGGGCAGAGTGCGATGATATTTGGTTTTGTGATGTTGTGTGTTTCGGTGGTGATGAGGGCGATTAGGTGGTGGTGAGACGCATAAATTAATTTAAACTGAAGTTTCTGTTGTTTAAAATGGGAGATCCTGTGCTTGAATTTTTAGACGAAAATTTTCCTCCAGGGGATGTAAGGAAGAGTACATGTTATATCCCTTTAGAACAGGGGACGGAAGGACGCGACAAAGATATAGTAAGCAGGCTGAGGAGAGCTTTGCAAGAAGGGCGTGGGACAATAATTTATGTTGCACAATTAGAAGATTGTTACAGGATTATTGAGATTGAACGTTAATTTTCTCTGACGAGAAATCTTAGACCGTCATTGTCTTTTCTAGGGATGATGTGGAAGTGGGCATGCATTACGACTTGGCCGGCAACTTCCAGGTTGTTTTGGATTACGTTAAAACCGTCGCCGAGTTTTTTGTCCATTAATTCAGAGGCAACGTCTTTTATTATTTTCAGGAGCTCTGGGGCGAGGGTGTTGGGGATGTCAAGAATTGTGACAAAGTGTTTTTTTGGAATTATTAGGGTGTGGCCTTCGGCGTGCGGGTTTAGGTCTAAGAATGCCAGGAAGTTATCGCTTTCTTTAATCTTGCCCTTGCCTGGAGGAATTTCTCCTTTTACAATTCTGCAGAAGATGCAATCTTTTTCTTTTTTCATTTTAATGTTGGAAGGTGTTTGTGTAAAAACTTTTTTTTAGGATTTCGCGATTGATTCGTTCTTTGTTGAAGTCGAAAGGTATTAGTGCTTGGAGGAAAGATTTCTTTTCTTTGTTTTGTGTGAGCGCGGCGTTTAGTCGGTTGATTTCCTGTGAGAATGGCGAGTTTTTTTTGTATAATGGAACTGGGACGCGGCTGAAAATCGAACGAATGACTTGTTTGTCGTCGGGTATTTTGGCGACTACTGGGATGTCCAGAGAATCTTCGATTTCTCTCAAGTTGAGTTCGTATTTGGGGTCGCGGGTTTTATTTATTATGATGCCTGCGATTGGTTTGCCGCGTTGTTTTGCGAGTTTTGCGGCTTTTAATGTGCATGAAAGTGTGGGGTAGTCTGGAGTTGTGACCACAAATAGTGCGTCTGATGCGAGCATTGTCGATAGAACTTCGTCGTTTAGACTTGGGGACGAGTCAATGATTATGAAGTCGTAGTTTTCTTTTAATGGTCTGAGGCGGTCTTTTAGTTTAAGATAAGGGAGGCTTTTGTTGTAGATGTATTCTCCTGGGATGACGTCAACTCCGAATTTTTCTTGTATCGCGGATTTCGCGTGAATTTTTCTGTCAAGTACGTGGTGGATGGTTTTTTCTGGTTCTAGGATGTCCATATGCAATCCTAGATTTGGTGCGGAGAAGTTTGCATCAACTAGGAGAACTTTTTTTCCGTAGTGGTTTGCGAGGTCGGTTGCAAGTGCAGCAGAAACAGTAGTTTTGCCTACACCTCCTTTTATGGCGATAACGCCTATTGTCTTCGTCATGGAAGGAAAAAGGTAATGGGGTTTTTAATGGTTTTGGATTATTGGGATTTTGTTGAAAGTTTAACTAGCGCAGATTTTAACAAATCCAAGAGTCAGAAAAGATTTATAACTTTGGGATTTATTGAGGGTTGGGGCCTGTAGTATAATGGTAGAATATGTCCATGGCATGGATGAGATCCGAGTTCGATTCTCGGCGGGTCCACTCGCTCTTTGTGGCATTTCTGAGGGAACTTAATTAATAAAAGGAAATATGAAAATAAATAAACCTAGTCGGAACTGACTCGAACGGATATAATCCAAACTATCCGTTCATCTCCGACAATGCAGTGTTGCATAATTCGAAAATAATTCCTTATCAATCAACTGTTAGTTACCAACCGCCATTTTTTCTTCAGCATACCTTTTAATTATCTGGTATGCCCAGAATTTTCTGTGCGCTTCA
>JAHIWJ010000131.1 GCA_018816205.1 Nanobdellota archaeon | reverse complement strand
TGTATAATCTTAAACGGACAATTAAAACTTCAAACGAAAAAGAGATTCAGCTTTTTTTATTTTTCAAAATTGAAATGGTTTCATTTGGGACAACGCCAGTTTTGGATAACTTCAGGCGAACCCTTTATATAGAGGAAATTGTTAAATAAAATATGGCCTTAACTGAAGCTGACGCAAAGAAGATAGCACTAGTAATATTATTTGCAGGCTTAGCTGTTTTAGCTTTTTTGGTTATCAAACCAGTACTCCTCTCAGTTCTAGCCGGATTAATCCTAGCTTACATCTTTCTTCCAGTCTATAAATTAATCCTAAAAGTTGTAAAAAGCAAAACAATTTCCGCCGCCATTGTGAGCATTCTTCTCTTAGCAATGATAATTATTCCCCTGTGGTATCTGCTTCCAATGATGTCTGAGCAGGTATTCGGCATCTTTAAGCTTTCGCAAAATCTTGACCTCACCGGCTTTACAAAAGCAGTCTTTCCATCAGCTTCAGATCAATTTGTAGCCCAAGTTGACGCCACCATAAAAAATTCATTCAGCAAAATTACTTCGTCAATCCTAAACTCTCTTGTAGATTTCTTACTTAACTTTGCCACAATATCTCTCCATCTGCTTCTTGTTGCCTTTGTATTTTTCTTTTCCTTGAAAGACGCAGACAAGCTAAAAAACTTTGCTTCAGGGCTATTGCCTCTTGGAAAAACAAAGGAAAAACATTTCGTTAAGCAGTTTAAAGATATAACCCAAAGTATTCTCTACGGTCAGATTATCGCAGGAGTAATTCAAGGAACTCTCGCCGCCCTAGCACTATTCACCTTCAACATTCCTAACGCTTTAATATTAAGCATTATCTCCATGATTCTTAGTATTATCCCAGTTATCGGCCCTGGCTTCGTTTACGTTCCCGTAACAATCTTCCTGATTATCACAGGAGATCCCCTATTGGCAACAGGCTATTTCCTGTTCAACGTGATAATTGTCTCATCATTAGATAACATATTTAGAGCCCATTTTGTGTCAAAGAGAACAAATCTGTCTCAAGCAATAATCCTTATAGGCATGATTGGAGGGCTTTACTTATTCAACGTTCTTGGATTGATAATCGGCCCATTAATTCTCGCCTACTTTATCACATTCCTAAGGGCTTACAAAGAAAAGTCCATTTCTACATTCTTTGACTAATCGCAAATCTATTTTTGTAGCCGCACGTCCCGCACACGACCGATTTGTACTTTTTAGAAACTCGCGTTTTACCCTTTAACTTAGCAAAACATCTCTTGCAAAACAACCTTCGATAGTTTCCCAGCCTAATTTTAAATTTCATAGCAAGTCTCTTGACCCTTCTAACTTCTTCCGCCGTAAATTCTTTCCTCCCAAAAAACGCACCAATTCTCTCTTTCACTTCGGACATTGACAAACTCGTTTTCATAAAAAGGCCACAGCAAAAACCTTTAAATACCCTCTTCCATCAGGAATATTGAACACGGCCATAGTCGTTAGGAAACACCTGTTCCCATTCCGAACACAGAAGTTAAGCTGACGGCGTCTGCTGCGTTAGTCTCCCTCAAGAGGCGAAACTCGGATGCTGTGTTCTTTTTTATCTAAATCTTTAAATTATCTTTTTCCATAAGAACCTCATGAAACCAAAAATCGCCGTCTTCGGAGACATTCTTTTAGACAGATACGATTACTGCGAAAATCGGGAAAACCCTGAGAGTTCTGCCCCATGTCACAGAGTAAAAAATACTGTTTTTTTACCAGGCGGAGCAGGTAATGTTGCAGCAAACCTTGCAAGGCTCGGAGCAGAGGTTATTCTTTTTGGAGTTCTCGGGAACGACGATCACGGACGGCAATTACTCACAGAAATATCAAAACTTGGAATAAACCATAAAATACTTACCGACAACGGCATTAAAACAATTGTAAAGCAGAGAATTCTTTCAACAAGCGATGGCCGCTATCACGGAAGATTAGACTTCGGAGATTACCCATCTGAAATAGAAGCAATAAAATCCCTGCGATTTCAGATTCTTAGCAGACTTTCCCCATTGCTTGCAGACGGTTTTGATTCCTGCATCATTTCAGACTATAACAAGGGATTTATCACAGCAGAAATAATTAACGAAATAAAAAAATTGGAATTCCTGTTTATGTTGACCCAAAGCAGGACAAAAGTCTTTATTGCGGAGTAGAGTTGATAAAGCCTAACAGGAAAGAAATTTCCACAATGAGCAACTTCTCCGACGATAGAGAAAAAGCGCAGGAGTTGGCAAAAGAGCTGAACACAAATGTCCTCTTGACCTTAGGTGGCGAAGGAATGTTTTTCGCAGGTAAATCTGGGGAGACATTTCATCTGCCAGCTCACAAGACAGAAGTGGTCGATGTAACAGGGTGCGGCGATACGGCAATTGCCACATTAGTCTTTTACAGAACTCTCGGCAAATCTTTTCGGGAGGCAATAGAATTGGCAAACAAAGCTGCTGGAATAAGCATTCAATACCCTGGCTGTCATCATATTTCAAGAGACGAAATAGAAAACTAATTCTCCAATTTTTATAAAAAATGCGGGTGCTAGGATTCGAACCTAGGTAAGCACTAAGCTAACAGGTCCTAAGCCTGTCCCGTTTGACCGCTCCGGCACACCCGCATACAACAGCAAGATTTAAAGGTATTTTAAAAGTTTTCATTCCTCTTTTCAGTAACCTTTAAAACAATCTTTCCTTTAATTTTTTAATGCGCTCGTAGCTCAGCCTGGATAGAGCATTGGGGTCCTAACCCAAGGGTCGCAGGTTCAAATCCTGTCGGGCGCGTCATGGTGCTGTAAGCAACATTAATTCGCGAGAGCGAATTGTACCTGCGGGAAACAAGATTGCAAAGCAATCCAAGACTAGTCTTTTGATGCGTACAACTTTTCTTCTAGAAAAGTCATACTTCAAATCCTGTCGGGCGCGTTAGCTTTTTCAAATCTTTTCACAGCCTTCTCGAGAACTCTCAATGGTTCATTCGGATTATAGGATATTTTACCCATTTCCCCCCCGTAAACTTTTAGATTTTTTAGGAAAAATCTGAGTTCCTCTTCAGATGGTTTCTCAGAAAACTCTCCAACTCCTTTTTTTTGCACCACAAGACAATTGTAAAATTGCTCGTATTGGTTTCTGGTAGGAATCATAAAAATTGGTTTTTTTAGATAAATCGCTTCTGCTATAACAGAAAACCCAGAATTAGAAATTATTGCCTTGCAATCTCCAAAATCCCTGGCAAAAGTTTCCGGAGTTTTCTTAAACATAATATTCTTTTTGTTCTCTCGGCCATCTATCCCATAAACGATAAACTTCTCGTTTATTTTCTCAAAAACTTCTAATAGGTAGTCATGGGATTTAGCTAAATAAGCAATAATAAAATCTTTTTTTTGCAGCTTTAATTTTCTTATTGTTGTCCTGATAATCGGCGAAGTAAAGATAACTTTTTCTCTCTTAAATGTTTTGTTAAAAAAAGACAAAGCAATTCTCTCATCAGCCTTGGGCACGATTGCTCTCGTTATTGATTTTGCAATTAAAGAAGAACTTTTTTTGATGAAAGGCTTTTTTATATCATGGAACACAAAAGTATTCAAAGCGCTAAACGAAACAAGCGGGATTTTTTTCCAATAAGCGACCCGTGCCACTATGGGTTCATTGTCTGTTATACAGAGCTCTGGTTTGAACTTTTCAACAGTTTTTTTGATTTTTGATCCATTTAAAAAATTCTTTGGAAAATCAAGCAAGTTGTGATAAACTGTTTCAAGTCGGTTAACTTTCCCTTCTTTATAAGAAATAAGCAGACCTTTAACGGGAAAAATATCAAAATTTTTTAGAAAAGACAAACCCTCCCCATAAGTAAACACCTTGATAATATGGCCCTTTTTTTTCAAATAGGGAATGGCTTCTGAAGCAATTGATGAATGACCCATGCCTTCCCCGCACACCCCGTAGAGTATTCTCATCTAACAAAATGAAACAGCAACTTTTAAAACCTATCTGGAAATAGTTCTTATAAGCGCGGATGGTCTATCGGTTATGATTTCTGCCTTCCAAGCAGACGAGCCGGGTTCGACTCCCGGTCCGCGCATTTCGCAACTGGAAGTTGCGCAGTCCGTGGTTTGTGCATGCGCAGACAAGACGAGCGAAGTGAGTCCGATTGTAGTCTTTTGATGCGTACAACTTTTCTTCTAGAAAAGTCGTACTTCGACTCCCGGTCCGCGCATTTAGGACGAGCCAGTTGAAAGAAACCCTGTGCGGTTTTAACCCTCGGATTGAATTTCAACGACGCAAAGGCGAGTCAGTAATGTTTTTCTAATTTGAATGAACATAAGCAATGAGCTGGTTGTAGCTCATTGCACGCA
>JAHIWJ010000130.1 GCA_018816205.1 Nanobdellota archaeon | reverse complement strand
GATACGGCAGTCTGCTCAGCCACAAATCACTTCAGGAGACACTTCAAAACAAACACTTTCATCCAGTAATCATCAGAGGCTATAAAAGAATTGGGTGATTAGCTAATTAACGGACTAATTTTAAACAATATAACGACGATAAAATATCTAAAATGTGTTTAGACAACAGAAATGCGAACTTTAATAAAGCGAATAGAAAATAGTTATCCTGAATTTGATATTTATCGAAGGTGTTTAATAATAATTACACAATCAAACAAAAATTTCTAAGTGTTCCGCACTATAAAAATACATCGCCCATAAAAACCTCATTTTTCAGAATAACAAGATTAATAAATGGGTAATGGTAAGTTCTATTTTTAATGACAGTTGATATAGAAAAGTGCGTGGAGACGAATAACGCAAAACTTACTCTTTCAGATGGTTCTGTTTTTGCTGGATTTTCTTTCGGTGCAAAAAAATCAGTTTCCGGGGAAGTTGTTTTTAACACTGGCATGGTCGGTTACCCTGAAACCTTGACTGATCCTTCATATCACGGCCAGATTTTAGTTCTGACTTATCCTTTGATAGGAAATTATGGAATCCCAAATAATGATAAAGAGCATGATTTATTGAAAAACTTTGAATCAGAAAAAATTCATGTTTGTGGTTTAATAATCTCAGACTATTCTCAAGATTTTAGTCATTGGAATGCAAAAAAAAGCTTGCATCAATGGCTTGCTGAAAACGGCATTCCGGGAATTTATGGAATTGACACAAGAGAACTGACAAAAAAAATAAGGGAACATGGAGTGATGCTGGGAAAAATCGAGTACGAAAATAATAACATTTCTATCATAGACCCAAACTTAAGAAATCTTGTCGCAGAAGTTTCAATAAAACAAAAACAAGTTTACGGAAATGGGAAAATAAAGATATTGCTGATTGACTGCGGGGTAAAGAACAGCATCATTCGTTGTTTCTTAAAAAGGAATGTAACCTTGGTTCGTGTCCCTTGGAATTATGATTTTACAAATGAAGACCATGATGCTATTCTTATTTCCAACGGCCCCGGAGACCCAAAACAATGCACACAAACGATTTGCAACCTAAAAAAATCACTAAATGAAAATAAACCTATTTTGGGCATTTGTTTGGGCAATCAATTGCTTGCATTAGCTTCTGGCGCAGATACTTATAAATTAAAATATGGGCATCGAAGCCAAAACCAGCCTTGTTTAGAAGTAGAAACAAAAAAATGCTTCATTACCTCACAGAATCACGGCTATGCAGTAGACGAAAAAAAACTTTCAGATGAATGGGGGACATGGTTTGTAAATCTCAACGACAAAACAAATGAAGGAATAAAACACAAAACAAAACCTTTTTTCTCTGTGCAGTTCCACCCCGAAGCCAATCCAGGTCCGTCAGATACAGAATTTCTTTTTGATATGTTCATCGGACAAATTAAGAAAAATGGAAAATAAAATAAAAAAGGTCTTATTGCTCGGCTCAGGAGGGTTAAAAATCGGGCAGGCGGGCGAATTCGACTATTCGGGAAGTCAGGCAATCAAAGCGCTAAAAGAAGAAAAGATTCAGACTGTTTTGATAAATCCAAATATTGCAACAATACAAACAAGCGAGAATATGGCTGACAAGATTTATTTTTTACCGATAACTGCGGATTTCGTTGAAAAAGTAATTGAAAAAGAAAAACCAGAAGGAATCCTGCTTTCGTTTGGAGGCCAGACAGCTCTTAACTGTGGCGTTGAACTTGCCAGAAAAAAAATTTTGGAAAAGCAAAATGTAAAAGTTTTAGGTACAAGCATTGAAACAATTGAAAATACCGAGGACAGGGAACTTTTCGTAAGGAAACTTAATGAAATAAACGCAAAAACTCCAAGAAGCATAGCTACCGCAAATATTGAACAGGCAGTTGATGCAGCGCGTAAAATCGGCTATCCTGTGATGATAAGAATTGCTTACGCTCTTGGCGGCAGGGGCTCTGGGATTTGTATAGATGAATCGCATCTTGTTTCAAAATGTAAAGAAGCGTTTAATGCGGCTGCCCAAGTTTTAGTCGAGGAATGGCT
>JAHIWJ010000129.1 GCA_018816205.1 Nanobdellota archaeon | reverse complement strand
GGAAATGAACACTCTTGACCACATAGTCGCAAACAGTAAAGTCATGAGCTTGAAACACAAAATCGATGAGAAATATTGGGCAAAATACTACAGAACTAAATTGAAAAATGTCCTTGCGGTAGCGCATAGAGATGGGGGACAGTATACAGCAACTCATGGCATAGAAAAATCAACCATAGATGCCATACAAATTATTGCTGATGCTATTGTCAAGTAAACCATTTTTGGAGGGGAAACCATGATAACCACAATCCGCATCATCCTGTTTTGTTTCGTAGCAGCTGGCTGCATCTACACCTTGCAGCAGTTATGGCGGCGACATAAACCGTATGACATTAGCAAGATTGACCGGGAATCGTTAGGGAAATGGCGGTGAACGGAAAAAAACATTATGGAGAAAAAAATGACTCAAAAGGAAGTCGAGGTTCTAATGCTCATGCGAAGTGTGCAGATAAATGAGATTGAGATTCCAAATTTTTAATAATATTCTTTAAACGTTTATTTTCAAAGGGTTCATCTCTTCTCCTCCTTCGCCCTAGATAGGGCATGCTTGAGCTTGGTAAACGTTTCCAAAGATACTTCCATATTATTTAATACTTCTTCACATACTTCTAACAGCTCAGGTGCGGCAGCGATAAGGCGGGCATTGGCCTCTCGTTCCCCATGATGATCTGTAATATCTTTTTTAATCAACCAATTGCGCTCTATTTGTGCCCAAGGCTCAATTTTATAGGTGCCATAATGGTGGTTATAAGATGATACTTTCCACGGCCCCGGCGTATGCTCATTTCTCATCTTGCACCTCCTTATGTTCCCAGCTCCTCCCGGCCTTATGCCACCAGGCCAGGACAAATTCAATATCTTCCGCCGTAGTATCCTTTTCGATGGGATATTCGGCAACCTTGTGGCCGTTTTTGTATGCTGCTAAGATTTTCATGTGGGCTCCTTTCTAAGATATTCTTCGATTTGTTTGCGTGTGTAAGTTATTGTCTGTCCAAAACCTTCTTTGGCTATTATTTTATCACAATTGTTTGCGTCCATTTCGTACAGTAAAGCTTCTGCATCCGGTATTTCGCTGATTGTTTTTTTCGGAGCTAGTATATCAATATTTTCTTCCAAGAGAGTTATAGATTTGAGAATGTTACCCATTTTTCTACAATGTTTCCTAACATCAGCTTCAGATTGTTTTTCGATCTCGGTTATCTGCTCTCCCCTGACCGAACCATACATGTTTTCTATTATGATTTTATATCTATTCATGATGCCTCCTTGCTATAGTGTTATCGACTGATAAAGTCTGCAATGTAATAAGGCCAACCGATCCCAGGGGTACAATCTAAAAACTTGCATGTATTGAGATCCTCTACCCTTGTTAATAAGGCCGGTATATCATAGCTTTTATCAGCATTTTTGTAGGTGATATATATCGCATATTTGGACACAGCAACAACGTCACCATGCTTAAATTCCTTTGCCCCCTTTTGCCTTAATTCTTGTCGTGTCAATCTATAGATCATAATGCCCTCCTGTTAAGGTTTAACCACCACCCAGGCGCCCCGGAAGGCGCCCACGAAGGGGTTAAAGCTCTGAATCATACATCATGTCTACTATTTTATCCGGGAAAGCTCTGCTGGGTGTAGGTGCTGATCCATGCCAGAACGGCAAGCTTTTAAATCCTGCTAAATGTGCAGCTCTACACCAACCAGCAGTGGGTGAGACGCTCCAACCCGGAATACGCATGGCATTGTTGCCACCACGTGGGCCGTTATATGATAAGCCATTGTACAATGCATCCTTGTCTAATGTGTTTAGCCAGTCTACCCTTTTTTCTGTTAATGTTGCCATCTTCTTACCCCTTTATGTTGTGTGTTTGTGTTGTCATCTTGCCCTTATATATAGCAATAGCCGTGCCAACGCAGAGTCAAAACCCCGCAAACCCGCACCCAGTAAGGCTAAAATAATTTCCACTATTTTTACAATGCCAGGGTAAACCCTTTATTATGCAATATAATAAGAAATGAAGAAGAATTATAGGTGATTATGTTGCAAGAAAGCCACAGTAGGTGGTAAAAAAGCCACACAAGCCCGCAAAAGTACGGTAGGTAAGGATTTACGGGATAGGCCAAGTGTGTTAGATTTTCACACCTTGGTTTTGAGAAAAAACTGTTGACAAGCAATATGAGATGGTGTATGAGGATGATATGAATCTAATCTAGGGATTATATGACAGTATTACAATTAATGATATCCGGGTGCATAGAAACTGACAGTCTCCCTGCCAGTGGTGGCCCTAGACACCGCTCT
>JAHIWJ010000128.1 GCA_018816205.1 Nanobdellota archaeon | reverse complement strand
AACTTGTTGAGGGTATGCAAAAAAGAATTGTTGATTTTGCAACTTAAAACGCTGAGGGCTTTAGCCCTCGGTAGTTTACGTCTGTAGACCCTGCGGTTTGTCGTTTGTTCCTGCGGAAAACTACCAACGAAGCCGTATTATTCTCCTTGTCGCATTCAAGCCCCTTCGCAATCTTTAAGAACCCTTATTTTCTAAACTCTAAATGATAAAATCCGAGTGGTACAACAAAAACTACAAACGGTTACTAATAATCTCAGCAGTTGTAATAATTGCATCTATTGCCTATCTTTGGAGCTTCCAAAATCAGCAGGGCGATATAATTTACAAGGACGTTTCTTTAACAGGTGGAACAACAGTTACCATTTTAGACCCCTTAGCCGACATTGATTTAGTCAAATCTGAGCTTTCCAGCCAATTCCCAGACTTAACGATTCGGGGAATATCCGATTTCAGGACAGGCAAACAGACAGGTTTTCTTTTAGAAACCAAAGCGAATGTCGAAGAAATTAGGTCTGCCTTAGAAGAGATTTTAGGTTATGAACTGACCCAGGATAATTCTTCAGTCGAATTTTCCGGAGCCACACTATCTCAGGGGTTCTATCAGCAATTAAGACTCGCAATCCTACTAGCTTTCTTTTTTATGGCAATAGTAGTGTTCTTAATTTTTAGAACATTCGTCCCAAGCACCGCAGTCGTAATTTCCGCGTTTGCAGATATTGCGATGACACTAGTTGTAGTTGACCTGCTGGGAATATCTTTGTCTACTGCAGGCGTAGTCGCATTTCTGCTTCTTATAGGATATTCTGTTGACACGGACATTTTGTTGACTACTCGAGTTTTAATAAAGAAAGAAGAATCAATAAACCGGCGCATTTTTGGTGCGTTCAAAACCGGAATTGTAATGTCCTTAACCTCAATCCTTGCAGTAGGAGTTTCCTTGATAATAATCTACAACTCTTCAGATGTCCTTAAACAAATGTTCACAATTCTATTGATTGGTCTGGGTTTTGATATCTTCAATACCTGGGTAACGAACGCTTCAATCATAAAGTGGTACGCCGAAGCCAAGGAGAACTACCGCAAATGAAAATCGGATTCAGACTATGGGTTCTAATCATAGTCTTAGCACTTTCAATTCTGGCAATCAGCCCAAGCTTCAAAACAGGCGTTCTAGTGACTTCCATCGAAAAAAACTCATCTTCTTTCGAAGCAGGCTTAAGGCAGGGAGAAGTAATCAAGCAAATAAACGGAAAAGAAATAATGGGTGTTGAAGATTATTCAACAGTCGTAAACGACCTGTTCACCGACGGGAAAGAGAAAAGGATTGACATTGTAACCGAAGAAAATTCCATAACCTTCCTTACAAATCAGACTCCTCAAATAACTGTCTCGGAAGTTCCCAACTCAAAGATACAAACAGGTTTAGACCTGAGAGGCGGCGCACGAGCTCTAGTCAAACCAGATGTGCCAATTACTGACGACCAATTACAAGACCTCGTAGCCATAAGCAGGAACAGATTTAACGTCTATGGGCTTTCCGATGTCAACATCAAAGGAGTCAGCGACCTATCTGGAGACAGTTTCATGCTTGTCGAAGTTGCAGGAGCGACACCGAAGGACTTAGAACAACTAATAAGCCAACAAGGTAAATTCGAAGCAAAGGTGGGAAACATTACTGTCTTCGAAGGCGGAAATAAAGACATCAGCGACGTTTGTAGAAATGACGCAACATGTTCAGGCATCAGAGAATGTTTTGCAGCGCAGGGCGGTTACGCTTGTAATTTTGCCTTTGTAATCTACTTAAGAGAGGAAGCAGCGCAAAAGCATGCAAATATAACCTCTCAACTAAGTCTTGATGACACAGGAAAATACCTGAACGAAAGCCTTTACTTATACGTCGATGGCACAGAAGTAGATTCTTTATTGATTGGTAGCAGCCTGCGAGGCCAAGCAACGACCGAAATACAAATCCAAGGTTCTGGAACCGGAGCCACAAGAGAAGATGCCATAAAAGACGCCAGAGCAAACATGAATCGTCTACAAACAATTCTCCTAACCGGAAGCCTTCCATACAAGCTCGAGATTGTAAAACTTGACACAATCTCCCCGGTTTTAGGGCAAGAATTCATTCACTCAATTCTCATCGCGGCAGTTTCTGCAATAGTGGTAGTCTCTTTAGTGATTTTTGTTAGATACAGAAGAATAAAAGCTTCTCTGGCCTTGTTGTTGACGTCGTTCTCAGAGTTAATAATTATCCTAGGCGTCGCAGCCATGATCCGGTGGAATCTCGACTTGCCTTCGATTGCAGGCATCCTTGCCACAATTGGGACAGGCGTCGACCAACAAATTATAATCCTGGACGAAGCAGGCAGATCAAAACAACTAAGTATCAAAGAAAGAATCAAGCGGGCTTCAGGAATAATTCTCTCAGCCTACTTAACTCTAGTCGCAGCCATGATCCCGCTTTACTGGGCTGGAGCTGGCCTGTTCAAAGGTTTCGCTCTCACAACAATTATCGGTGTCACTGCAGGCGTTTTGATAACCCGCCCAGCATTTGCGGAAATGATAAGAAGAGTAGAAGGTTAAAATTCCAATGTTCCCAAGATGGCATATATTTCTCGGCGCGATATTTACAGCACTAATCTGGATTTTCATTCCAACCATGCCGGTTCTATACCTTTCACTAATTTTTCTTTCTTCTTTCCTAATAGACTTCGATCATTATGCAAACGCAGTAATGAAAAATAAGAGTCCGAGCTTAAAAAAGGCGTTCACTTACCATCGTAAACTAAGACAACAAGAAAAAATAGATCTGGCAGAAGGAATAAAGAAGAAAAGCGATTTTCATCTCTTTCACACGGTTGAATTCCACGCAGTCGTAGGACTTTTAGGGCTTCTCTGGTCAGGCTTCTTTTTCATTTTCATCGGAATGATTTTTCATTCCCTGCTCGACCTATCTTCACTTTTATTCACAGGAGTCTTTCATAGAAGAGAGTATTTCTTCTTTAATTGGGCAAGAAAAGGGTTTAAGCAAAACTAACAACCCCTTTAGCCAATAGAAAAAAAGCAGGCACCCATAAAAGCACAGACGGCAGATTAAATGGAATTGATAAAAACAATAACATTGCAGAGACCAGATCAATTGCACTAAGGATATCGCCCATAAGAATAAACATACTCTTTAGGAAAAGTAACCCCGCGCAAAAAACAAGATACTGATTCGCAACATTAAATCCAAAAACCAGCATCAAAAAAGCAGCCGCTGCAGCAAGGTCAATCGTCCCAAGTATTTTCACTAGTACCACGAAGTTCCTGAAATCAGGGGATTAATAAAATTTTCTATAACCCAAAACAACCGACTAACTAAATCAAATGAACATCTAAACAAAATTAAATAGATAGAATAATAAATCGTGTTTTTCTTTTGATTTAATGGAAAAAAAAGAACAGGCAATTAGTGATTCCCTTAATCTGCTTGCAAAGGCTTCTTTTATTGTCTTAATTGGAATTATTCTTTCTAAAATACTCGGATATGCTTACAGAATAATCGCAGCAAGATACTTCGGTCCAGACATATATGGACAATTCAATCTTGCCTTAATGGTCGCTGGCTGGTTCGTAGCCATAGCAAGCCTCGGTTTATCTGAAGGTCTACTCAGATTTATCCCATTATACCGAGGAAAAAACGACCTAAAAAAAATTAGGTCTATATTCAAGTTCTCGGTCATAACCTCGGTAATTTCTGGAATCATTGCAGGAATTCTGCTCTTCATTCTCTCCCCCTATATCGCGATAAACATCTTTCACAATTCTGGCCTAATCATCTTTCTCAAATTGTTTAGTCTTTTAACTTTTCTTACAATCTTAGCGAGCCCCCTAGTGACGATTCTTAGGGCCTACGAAGAAGTAAAATGGTTTTCATTCATATTCAATATATTCCAAAATGCTGTCAAACTATTATTTTTAATAGCGTTGGTTTTCTTGGGTATTGGACCAAACTCTCTCCCAATTTCATATGTCATTGGTGTAGGAAGCATGGCAGCCATATCGTATATAGTCGCGAGGTACAAAATCTCGGAGCTATTCGGTCCAGCCATTATTTCTAAGAATAAAAAAGAGATAAAGGAACTTATGATTTATTCTATTCCCCTATTTCTCTCAGGGTTCATATCCACTGCTTTTTACTGGATTGATTCGTTTTTTCTGGGGCTGTTCAAAGGCACTTACTCCGTGGGGATTTACAATGCTGTAATTCCAATATCTTTGTTACTTCTGAATACCCCTGAAATCTTCATGCAGCTTTTTTTCCCTCTAGTAACTCGTGCATATGCAAGAAAAGACATAAGCACTATAAGGGAACTAAGCAAGCAAGTTTCAAAATGGATTTTTATTATTAATCTTCCAATTTTTATTCTCTTGATTGTATTTCCAGGCGCGGCCATAAACATCCTCTTCGGGAGTCAATATCTCCCAGCAGAAAACTCTCTTAGAATCCTGGCAATTGGCAGTTTCATTATGTCAATCCTTTTAGTTTCAAATCAGCTTATTTCTATGGCTGGCAAATCTAAAATTTCTTTAATGAACATAACAATTGTTTCGTTATTAAATGCAACCTTAAATTTTCTTTTGATTCCAATGGAAAAGATTACATTCTTGGACAATCCCTTCGGAGTGAATGGTGCCGCTCTGGCTACCTCGGCCTCTATGATAGTTCTCGGTCTCTTGTTTTTATTCGAAGGGAAACACTACATAAAAGTTATTCCTCTAAGAAGAAAAATGTTTTCTATAGGGCTAATTTCATTAATCCCTTTATTAATCCTCTTTTTCTTAAAGACTAAAATCGAGATTAACATATTTACGCTGATCCTTCTCACATTGCTATTCCTATTAGTCTACATAGTCCTGATATTTTTAGTGAACGGTTTAGATAAAAACGACAGAATTATAGTCAAAAACATCGTAAATAAATTAAGACCGAAGAACTAACTAAAAGCCGCAAGCACATTCATCCAATGCTTTTTGTACACGTCTTCTTTATCTTCGTAATACTTTATCAATTGAAGACCCAACTTATGCAGTTCAGTTAGAAATTCTTCTTTAGTCCACTCTTTTCTAAACCTTGCTTTTTTGTTTTCATAGTCTCCCTTTAGTATGAAACCCTCGCTTGGATTATCATGAAGGGTTGTGCTAATATAAAGTATACCCTCTTCTTCAGTTAAATCTTTTATTTTATTGAAAACTGCCTGCAAGTGATTCTTCGGAAAAAGGTGTATAAACGCATCCAATATGACCCCCTTGTATTTTGATCCAGGGTCATAATCGAAAAGGTTTGTGTGCACAAATTTCCCACCCGGCACATTTATTCTCGCAAACTTTATCATCTCACTAGAAAAGTCGATTCCCTCGGCTTTAAACCCATGATCGGACATTATGGCGCTATCTAACCCAACGCCGCAACCAACATCAAGTATTTTTATCTCTTTGGCATTATTCTTACTTTTAATCTCCCTAACGAAGTGTGAAAGTACTTCTGTTTGGTGCTCGTAATAAGACTTCCATCTCTTTTGGTACTCCCCAGCTAAAGAATCATATGTTTCCTTGTTAAGTTCAAAGATGTTT
>JAHIWJ010000127.1 GCA_018816205.1 Nanobdellota archaeon | reverse complement strand
TCAATTCTCGAGGGATATCACGAAGAGTTGACTATATCAGAGAAGGAGAAGATTTAAATAGGAAAAAGAGCTGGTAGTGTTATGAAACTTACCTCTAAAGTTTTGGGGACATTGTTATCTGTTTTTGTTTTGTACGGAGTGATAAGTGCAATTGCTTGCTTTTTTCTCACACCAACAGCATGTGCCGCATTAAAAATAGCAACACTAGACGCCTTGTCTCCCCCGACTTCTATGGGGGTGAGTGGCCCTACAAGTCCGCTAACATTCGTATGGTTTTTAGCAACAATTGCGGTATCCGTAATGTTTATTTATTGAATCTGGAAAAAATAGTTCTTAGTTAGTTTTCTTAAGAATCTTCTCGATTTCAATCAACCTTTTCAACTTAACTTCGCGCCACTTTGTGGAAATTCCGCATTTTATGTAATCTGCATCAAAGCCGACTGCGAGATCGGCGAGGGCGTTGTCAAGAGTTTCTCCAGAGCGATGAGAGAGAATTGTTTTTATGTCGTTCTTTTTGCAAATTTTGAAAATTTCTGCGAGTTCTATTAGAGAGCCGTTTTGGTTTGGCTTGATTATCATTGCGTTGA
The DNA here is from genome assembly GCA_018816205.1 of Nanobdellota archaeon. Taxonomy (GTDB): domain Archaea; phylum Nanobdellota; class Nanobdellia; order Pacearchaeales; family GW2011-AR1; genus UBA73. Next base: position 3,797 of record JAHIWJ010000127.1, on the reverse strand, counting down.
TAGACTTCATACGAATGGCTTTTTTTAGACGGGGAATCTGGGTTGCTGTTAGGTCGTCTCCTACTACAAGATGATTTTTATCTCGGAAGACTTTGCTGAAGCCCTTGAAATCTTCTTCGTCTAGGGGATCTTCACAGTAGAATATGTTAAAGTCTTTTATGAGATAATTGATGTAGCGGATTTGGGTTTCGCGGTCGAGAATTTTATTTTTGTGGATGTAGTTTCCTTTTGAGTAGAAAGAAGATGCTGCGACATCTGTGCCGAAGCGGATGTTTTTGAACCTTGAGAATATTTCAAATATCTGTTCTTCGTGGATAGCTGCTTCCCAAGCACCTTCATCGGTTTTTTTATTAGACTTAACGATTTCTTTTAATTTGGCGTGGAGGTTGGTTAAGATTGAGACATTCTTTTTCGGAGAGTGTTCTTTGGGAATGAGTAAGAACTCTTGAAAGACCGGATGGTTTTTTTCGTGTGCATGTAAACCTCCTTCAATCGCGTTGCCTACGGGGATTGGAAGTTTTCTTGGTTTTTTGTTTAGGAGCTGAAATAACGCTACCTTCTGTTCTTTTGCCAATGCCTTGAGGATTGCACACTCAAGAGCGAAAAGAGCATTAGCACCGAATTGTTTTGCATCTTTTAATTTGGCTTTTTTTCTGATGAATGCTTCAACTTTTTTTAAATCCTGAAAAGAATTAATTTCTAAATTGAACGTGGTTTTGTTTAGGAAGTTAAGATTCCATTCTAAGGACTTGTGGAAAGAGGGCGTTTCGTGTTTGCCCTTGGATTTTCCAGATGGAGAAGAAGCTTTTACTCCATTTATAGCGACTTCGATTGTTGGGTCGCCTCTTGAATCAGGGATTTTTCTTGCATGCACTTCTTTTAGGAACATGCTATGTGAAGGAATGCGGCTTTTTTATATCTTGTGAGAGTTAGCTTTCTTCGGCGTCTTCCTCAACTTCTGGAGCGTCTTCATCTGCATCGGCTTCGTTGACAAATCCGATTTCTTTTGCGTCTTCGACAATTTCTTTTTCAACTTCTTGAGCTTTTGCAATCAATTCTTCATCAGAAAGCTGCTCTTCTTTTATCGCTCCTAACCTGTCCTTGCTCTTTCTTGGAGAAGGTCGATGGATTGTGATTGGCAAAACTCCTTCGTTTAACTCGTATTCTGCGATTTTTAATGCGTCGAATTTCATCTCTTTTAATTTTTCTTTGTCTATTTTCGCAAGGAGTGGCGCGTCCATTGCTATCTGCAATGCTCTTGCGCCGATAATTCGGGCGATTTCATATTTTGTAAATTGCCTTTCCATGGTATGCCTATCTTATAAGAACTTTTTAAGCTTTTTGTTTAGCTCTTCGAATTTGCCTGGGAGGATTTCCATCATCTGCTCTACTTCTGACTGCTTCAAGGGCAGTTCTCCCTTCTTCTGGCAGGAGTTTAACATCAGCTGCCCGTTCCATTCAGAGATGCCGAAGGTTATTCTTGAATCACAGGCCTCTTCTTCTTCCCGAGTAGGATCTAGCACGATAGTATCTCCCAGTTTAAAGAAACTAAATGAAAGCGGGAGGGTCTCCTTTGATAGAGGCAGTTTGTTTTTAGATTTTTTCTCGTAGTTTATTTTTCCCGCTTCGTCAATCTCGGGCATCACTGTGTTGCGAAGTGCGGCGACAGCGGCGATGTTGGCAATGTCTATCATGTTTCCATCATCGTTTATTGGATAGGCATCTATGATTACCGTCCACACTAACTCTCCTTTTTTAATGCAAAGTTTTTCAAAGTCTATCATGCCGGATTCTCTTATTGCTCTGTCGACTAATCTTGGTAGTTCGATTGCTTCAAATCCCGGCGGGCCTGATTCGAATCTTGGTGAGGCCAAAGGAAGCAAATCTCCTGAAACCATCAAGTTTCCTTTTTCCAGAGAATCGGGATATGGCGTACCGGTCTGTAATTTCACACCTACTACAACATCTGACTTACCCATTCTTACTCTTGCTGAGCCCTCCGCTTTTTTTGAGACGCCGTATTCGATGGTTACATCTCTTAGGTCTGTTAGGCCCCTGCCGTCGAATCTTTTCCCTTCTTGGAACATTCTCTTTAATGTTTCTCTTGTCAAGTTTGAAGTTTCCATACTACTCATTTGCCTATGCCTCCGTCCCACCCTGGGGATTTTCTACGACTTCTTTGAGCGCTTTCTTTTGAGCTTCGTAGATCGTTTTGCATGCTTCGTTGGCCATTTCTAGAACTTCTTTTACTTTTTCGGGCTGGATTTTTCCGTCCATTTGCATTAAAGAAAATTCGTCGTTGTTGGCTAACTTTGCAATCGCAAAATCTGTTGCGCCCTCTCCTTCCTTGTAGTCCTCTTCTTCCTTTGTTAAGTCAGTTATCAGAGTCTGATCATTTTTTCCCAAAGCGACTGAACAGATTAGGTCTTTCATCGGAATTCCTGCGTGGGCAAGAGCCATTGAAGCGGCGTTTATTCCTGCTGTCCTTGTGCCAGCATCTGCTTGCAAAATGTAGATTTGAACGTCGACTACAGTGTTTGGAAATTGGGAAAGGTCTATTGCTGGAAGAAGCGCCCACTCGGTTACTCTTGAAATTTCTTGAGACCGCCTGCTTGGGCCTGGTCTCTTTCTATCGTAAACTGAGAAGCTAAGTAAATCGTAATTGCATCGTAATATTCCTGTTGATGAATTTCTCATGTGCTGGGGATGGAGTTGTCTTGGACCGTAAACTGCTGCTATTGCAACAGTATCGCCGAATGCAAACATCGCAGAGCCGTCGGCGTTTGGGATGATTCCCACCTTTGCAATCATCTTTCTTAATTCATTGAGTTTTCTGCCATCTGGGCGTTTGTGTTCTTTTGCCATTATTCGCTTCCTTCAAACCAGGCCTCCATTTTTTCGGTTAGACCATTAACATGAACTTTGTCTGCAACAAACTCGACTGCCTTTCGTGCTTTTATTTCTGAGTCTGTGTTTGGACCTTTAATCCAAATCCAACCGTTTTGACCGACTGTTATCTGGCAGCCTGTTCTTTCTTTTATGAGATTAACCATTGAACCTTCTCGGCCAATAACTCTCGGGACTCTGCTTGGAATTATTCGAAATATGAATCCGTCTTCGAGTTTTCCTAGACCTTTGCCCTTGAGTGTTAGGTCGATGCCCTTACCTTTGACGGTCCATATCTTTGCGGAGATGACGTCGCCAACTGCCAGGTACTGGTCCATTTCGTTTCTATTGATAAACCGAGGAGATTCTTCTATCGGGAGAAAAGCGTCTGCTGCTGAGTCTATATCAACAAGCCAGCCCGCGTAAGTGATGTCTGTTACTCGGCCGATTATTACGTTGTTTCTTCTTGGAACGAATGCCCCGAAAATTGGGATGAGTTTGACAACGCGGCCCGCCTCTTCTGCAAGGCCAAATTTGCTTGCGACGATTTTAGAGCCTTCCCTTCTGGTGCCTTCGCCCGGGAGGTAATCGTCTCCTTCAACAATGACTTCGCCTGGAACAACAATTTTCCTTTTAGCTTCAGAACTATAACTTAATTCTTCAACGGCTTCGTGTGCCTCATTAATCTCGTTTCTCATTGTAATTATAATATAGAACAGAATAATTGTAATATTCCGTTGTTTCTATTTCAAGAATTTTTAGATTAAAGGGTTTTTAAAGTTTTTGATTAGGCGGCGTTGTCCCAAATGAAACCATTTCAATTTTGAAAAATAAAAAAAGCTGAATCTCTTTTTCGTTTGAAGTTTTAATTGTCCGTTTAAGATTATACAACGCGACATGCCAGCCCAATT
>JAHIWJ010000126.1 GCA_018816205.1 Nanobdellota archaeon | reverse complement strand
TTTGGTTTTTGTTTTATTTTTGGAACTTGGGACAACGCCAAAAAAATGATAAGTTTATATACAATGAAGACCTAAAGGTAACATGAAAAAATCAGACGTATTAAGAGAGCTGTTTGACGAGAAAATAATCAAAATAATTAACATATTCCTGGAGGAGCCGGAAAAGCACTTTTCCCTGACACAAACCTCTTCTGTTGCAAAAGTCAACGTTGCAACCACTCTAAGGATATTAGACCGCCTCGTAAAAAAAGAAATAGTGGAGATAACATTCATGGGCAAGTCAAAATTCTACAAACTAAAACAAGGAGAAAAAACAATCGCACTGGGTCGTTTACTCAAGAAAGAAGAGCACATAACCGACTTCATTGACAGAGTAAAAGAAATTCCCAAGATAAAAAGAATCATCCTGGAGTCAAAAACAGACGACGGAGCAAAAGTAATCCTTGTGGGCAGTCCGGTCCCTTCGGATAAAATAGCTATAATAATAAAAGAAATAGAAGAAAAGTACAGCTTCAAGATTCAATACATAGAACTCTCTGAAGACCAATTCGAGGGCATGGAAAAAATGGGCCTCTATAACCTGAACAAGAAAATAATCTGGGACCGAGATCAAAAAGAAGAATAATTAAAGCGACCTCGACTACAATAATACTTTTAAACTTTCCTTAACCTTTTGTTTTATGCCTCAAGTTAAACTGTTTTATATCGGTCCTGTGATTGAAGGAGATGATACACGAAATTCCTTGAGTTTTCTTGAAATACAAATGGGTGCTTTCATGACAAATCCAGATATTGAAATTATACAAACTAATGGCCCCTATGCCAGTCATTTGCCTCCAGCAAAGGAAATTCCAAAAAGAGAAAGGGTGGCTTTTACAGCGAATATATTATATCGTTCAAAACAGGCTAGAAATCCCCACTAACTCGTGACATCCTCCTCGCCCTAAAGGGTTGCCTTCGGCAACTTTTTGCTTCGCAAAAAGCGAGGCTTCCACGACGTCGGATCATCAGTCTTCGATTTTCCAGACAGTTCCGTGATGCTTGTCCTGATTTTTCACATAGTTGTTTGCAACTTCAACTGTGATAAAACCCAGTGTCGCTCCAAATTTTCCCCTCGCCCAAAGATGTCCTTTTGGATACCGCAGCCTTATTTTTTCGTGATTTCGAAAGAAAAGATACGACGACCTTCCTTTCAAAAGTTGCAGCGCCATTGTCGGAGCCATCGTCATTGGAATTGTCGCTGTACCCTGAACGTGATCCGGCTGCACGTTCAGTTCAATCCATTTTATCTTATGTTCCGAAGCTGCCCGTCGCAGACAAGCTTCTGCGAGCTTCCGGTATTTCCATTTTCTAAAAATCTTGTACCGACACTTCGGACAAAACTCAAACTCCCACATCGAAATACCGACGCTGTGGTTCCCCCTTTCATATTTGTCTTCAAATCTTTCATAGCTCTCGCTAAACACCAATTTTTCCTGCATTTTTCTCCGCGCGAAGCGCGTTGTCGCGCTCCGTAAAGTTTATTTAGAACAAGACAGTTATCACTATGGTTTTTTACAGTGAACAACAATCTTGTTCACTTTTTTATAATTTCTTTACTAAAAATAGTTTGGGGCGCTCTCATCCACACCTTCAAAGGTGCAGATTTCCCGCGCCAGTCTTAACAGAGCCGTAACATCTCAAGAAAACCAACAAACCTTTAAATATCCAAAACAACTCAAACTACAATGAACAACGACGATAAAATTCCTGTTAAAAAGAAGAAGCCCACACTCCAGATTATATCCATGATTGCATACGCGCTGGGTGCAGTATTCCTATTTGCAGCGCCGCCCCCAGGGGTATTTCTCTCGCCCGGACTAGGGCTTCCAACCCTCGGCATAACAAGCCCGTTCCTATGGTCTATGATTCTTCTCGCAGCCACCTCTGTAGTTTTCATAGCTGCAGTTTTCCAGAAAGGCAAAGAACTCAAAAAACCAAAAATATCAAAAGAAACCGGCAAATTCATCGCAAAAAATATCGAAGAAGATGTAAAAAACATCAGCGAAAGCGTCATGCTCCGAAAAGACCAAACCAAACGAGATTTCAATAAGTTCATTTACGTCATTGGTGTACTCAGCGTTATCCTCGCTTTATTCCAAGCATGGCAAATCTTCTGGGTCGGAGCAGCTGCCGGCGTCTCACTAATTTACTGGGGGGCATACCT
>JAHIWJ010000125.1 GCA_018816205.1 Nanobdellota archaeon | reverse complement strand
CCATTTTACTTGAAAGAGATGGAATTCAGATTTAATCACAGAAACGAAAGTGTTTTTAACTTGTTATTCGATATTTGTGTAAGGAGGCGAGTTTAGTGCGGAATAACACTAATCACCATTCTTTATATATTTATCCATGAATTGTTCAATTTTTTCTTGTTTTGCTATTTTCTTGAATAAAACAGATGTTTCAGCGACTCACATCTCCACCAACATCACCTCAACTTTCTCAACAATTGCTTTAGATTTTTGCAATAGTTCATTGAGAAGAACTTTGTTTACATCTGTTTTTGTGCCATACTGAAATTCTTCTCTCAACGATTTAGCGTCTTTAGTTGTCATCTGTTCGGTTGTCCTGATGAAAGACAGATCTTCCATGCTCAAATTAATTTCTTTGGTTTCGATTAGAAATTCAACTGTGCTAATTGTGCATTCGTGATTCTTAGATTCAAAACCTTTCTTGAACAAAATTGCCAAGAGCGCGTGATTGCATAATAAGATTGTGAAACAGCCCAATCGTCAAAGTGTCCCTGAACATTATAATCTGCTGCTTTCAGATTATGCTTTGCTTTCTCAATATGCTCTTTGGAAAGTTTTTCATTTGGCTTTATCCTTCTCATTCTATTTTCACTTTCAAGACACCAGCTAAATCTATTTTTGCTGTTTAACATTTTTTAGCACCTCAATAAATCTCGATTCTCCTTTAAGAATGATTCCTGTTTTGAGAATATCTAAAATTACTTCTTTCTTATTTTTAATCTCTTTGATAAAATCTTCTTTCTTTAGAATCAGGGGCACAACTGGTTTGGTCCTAATCTTCGAAAGATTTAGACAGAATTTTGTAACTTCTTTAGGTTGATTTGTTATGAACAAAACATCTACGTCGTTAAACTCTCTATTAGTTAAGACAGAGCCGAATAAGACGATGATTTCTGCATGCTCAGATTTTTGTATTTCCTCCGCATAAATTTTGGCGTGTCCTTTTAAGTTTCTCTTTTCTTCTGATAAGAGAATTTCACACCAGTGTATTGTTTCTTTATTGTTTAAATTGATTTGATAGAACTTAGCATTTCCTAAATTAGAAGATAGAACGATGTGGTTTTTTTCTAATTCTTTTAAAATCTTAAAAGCACTTCCCACACTTATGTCAAGTTTCTTAGAAATCTGATTAATATTAACAATCTCTGGATTTTTCAGTAAATACAAAATTATTTTTTTCTTGTTTTTTGGTATCATCTTCTATTTTCATTTAAAGTGAATGATTGTTCATTATTAATGAATGTTTATAAATATTCCTATGAGAATTCTAGACCATCTTCAAGGGTTTGAATTTTATTATAAAGTACAGACATTCTTCAAGATTGTTCACAAAGTCCTTTGATAAGGCAGAACAATATATCCGAATGCAAGGGGTGGTTGGTTATGGGTTAAGTTAAATTAACTCCTATCTAGAATTAGGCACGATTGAATTAATTTGACCCTTGATATTCTTACTTCTTAGAAAGATTTTAAAGTTGGGGCTTGTTTGAAGGGGCATGGAAAAGAGAAAAGAACATGATAAGGTAAATCAGCCAGGACCCGAGGATAAAATCTTCTTTTATCCAAAAGAGTTTTATGTGTTTGATAATTTCTCTTCATTTCAGGTGAATTATAACGGGGTTGTTTTTCCCACTTCAGAGCACGCGTTTCAGGCAATGCGATTCATTAAGACAAGCCCGGAGATTTTTGAGAAAATAAAAAACGCTCAATCGGCTCACGACGCTCAGAAAATAGCCTTTGAAAATCAGGAGAAAGGAGATCCTGACTGGGATAAAAAGATGAGGGATGTTATGAAAGACATTCTGAAAAACAAGATAGATCAGCACCCTTATGTTTTAAAGAAGCTTCTTCAAACGGGGAATAGGAAAATAATTGAAGATTCTTGGAGAGATTCGGTTTGGGGATGGGGAGATGACAAACACGGACAAAACTTGTTGGGAAAAATCTGGATGGAATTGAGAGAGGAATGTCTAAAAAATTCAGGTGTTCAGTGACCGTGTTTGTTATAATTTAGTTGATTGGTTTTTTAGAATAGGTACGACCTCTTTCTGCCCAGGTGTTGACTCTAACTCTATTTTAGAAAGACTGGAGGCGTTGGCCTCAGAGGAATTGGTGTGCGTTGGACTGTTAGTTGCGTGTAGGGATAGGGGCAGTGAACTACAACAATTTTTGGTTTTTCTATTCTGACAGGGGTTTTTTGGATTTGGATAATCTTGGTTGCAACCGGGCAGGACATTGCGCTGCAGTATGTTCGGTAGGCGTTGAATGGGGTGTAGAAAATATCGGCTTTTGGCAGGGCGTGTGGAGCGATGTAAGAAGAATCGTCACGGGTTATGTCGTTTGTGGCCTCGACGTAACATGTGGCGGAAGTAAAACTTGAAAGTAGGATTAATATGAGGATGAAAGGAGTTATTTTATTCATCTTTTTTCTAAAGAGTGCGGGTTAATAAAGATAGTTGCGATTTTTTATGCATGTTTGTAGTTTTTGGGAGTGGTGAAATTATTGTGGCAAAGTTTATAATTAGTATTAACAAGATTGAGATATGAACCTAGAAGGATTGTCTGTGCATGCAAGTTTGGAACATGCGAAGAGAATTGTCGATGCAATTGAGGTGCTCCCGCCCGAGACAATAAGGGGTTTATCCGCTCATTATCCGAGTATGGTTTTTCTTGGTGAAGAAGGGAACATAGTTATAGCGAGATCTCAGCCGCATGGGAATGAGTTAGTTGTAAAATTTCCAGAGGGTGCAGGAAATCGAGTCGTGGACGGATCTGTTTCTTCGTTTGCTTATCGGGGAACGAGATATACTGTATTTCAATGAGGCTGGTTGATTAAAGGTCAAAATCTTCGATGAATTTTGTTATTGTGGTGTATTTTTCCAGATAACGCTGGCCTTTTTCTGTGAGGGAGAAGAATTTTCTGCTTTTTTTGTCGGTTTTTTCTTCGATGAATTGTTTTTCTAAAAGCTCTGCGATGTATTCGGTGAATCGTTGGCTTGAGAGATTGGAGTATCTTAGCAGAGGGGTTGGTTTGATTTGGTTTTTGTTTGATTGTATGACTTGCAAAATATCTTTGATTAATTCTAAGCGGTCGCGTTTTTGTGCCATTTTAGATTTTTTTGATGACTTTGTAAAACAGAATTAGGAAGAGGCTAATCGAGGCCAAATAAATTATTATCTGGGTTTGGAAGAGAAAGCTTGGAACTAGGATGTCTAGGAGGTTAAGGGCCCAAAAGATTGCGATTAGTGTGTAAAGAAGGTGGAGTTCTAGAAGACTTTTCTTCTTGGTGCGCTTTTTGTACGAGGAGAAGGCGAGGAGCGCGATTAGGGCTACTTGGATGATGAGGAGAAGAACAATGTTTTGAGTGTAAATTGCCAGGAGTGTTATGACAATTGCAATTGCGTGGAGGAGGACTGTGCTGTGTTTTTTGTTTAGCCAGTGTGTGTTTCCGGAGGCCCAGAGGT
>JAHIWJ010000010.1 GCA_018816205.1 Nanobdellota archaeon | reverse complement strand
GAGGGTTCTGTGCGTTAGAACCTGCTTTGGGGTTAATCTTTCGAGAGGTAATAGTGCATCGCTTCCCTGATTGGTTATTTTTTTAGGGCTTAACATTAAATTAGAGAATCCTGCAATGACGAGATAAATAACCACAGCGAGGATAATTATTACTGCGACGAACTCTTTTTTCATTGTCTAGAATAGGAAGGGGGATATATAAAATTTTGTCTTGTTTGGTTTGTTGAAAATCTGTTTTTGATGATCTGGAATTCCCACAAGAATTTAGTTTATCAGCCAAAATCCCACCCTTACCACGCCCAGTTCCTTCCCCTAAGTTCAATAGCAAACCCGCACGCGCCGCAATAGGACGCTAATTGCATTTTGCTGCGTCTTGTTTGTTGGCGCTCGCTCTGCTCGCTTGCTGCGGCGCGTCGTTTCTGACTTTTTCAACAGAGCCCTAATTTGTCTTGCGACTTAACAACCAAACTATTTTAAACTCCCTTTATTTTTCTTACCGATGGGTAAAAATGTGATGCAGTATTCGGATTTTGTGGAAGTTTATGAGGGACTTTTTGCTACGACGAAGAGGCTTGAGAAGGAGACCATTCTTGCGGAGTTTTTGAAAAAGCTGGCGAAGGAAGGCGAGCCAGAATGGATTTATCTTTTGCGGGGCAAGGTGACGCCGGATTATGATGATCGGATTCTTGGGTTGTCTGATAAGTTGGCGATGAAAGCGATTGGGAAGACGTTTGGGATTAAGGACGAGGAAATTGCTAAGCGTTACAGGAAGATTGGGGATATTGGGGAATTGGCAGAGGAGTTCGCAGGGAAGAAAAAGCAGACGAGTTTGTTTGCGAAGAAACTGACTGTTGAGAAAGTGTTTAGTAATTTGAGGAAGGTTATGGGAATTGAGGGTAAGGGGGCGGTTTCTGGAAAAATTGCTTTGATTTCTGAGTTGCTTGGGCAGGCAGAGGGGAAAGAAGCAAAATATATTGTCAGGACTTTGGTGGGGCAGTTGAGAGTTGGTGTGGCTGACGCGACTGTTCGGGATGCGATTTCTGAAGCATTGTTTCCGGATGAGAAGCAGGAAATGTCTAAGAAGTTGGAAATCGCTTATGATATGGCTAATGATTTTGCGGTTGTGTTTGAGGCGGCTTCAAAGGGAAAGGGTGCTTTGGGGAAGATAGATATTGTTCTTGGAAGGCCGATGAACATTATGCTTCCTGTTAAGGTGACTGAGATCGGGGAAGCGTTTAGGATTTGTGGGAAGCCTGCGGCGATTGAACACAAGTATGATGGGTTTAGGGTTGTTATCAATAAAGTTGGAAACGACATTAAGTTGTTTACTCGTCGTTTGGAAAATGTGACTAACCAGTTTCCAGATGTTGTGCAGACAATAAAGAAATATGTGAAGGCTCATGAAGTGATTTTGGACAGCGAAGTTGTTGGTTATGATCCGAAGACGAAGAAGCAGAGGCCGTTTGAGGCGATTTCGCAAAGGATAAAACGGAAATATGACATTGAGAAGTTGGAGAAAGAGTTGCCGGTAGAGGAGAATGTTTTTGACGTTATTTATTATGACGGGAAGAGTTTGATGCAGGAGCCGTTTGTTAAGAGGAGGAAGGTTTTGGAGAAGTTGATCCCGCATGAGAAGTGGAAGATTCGGCCTTCGATGCAGATTGTGACTGACAGCGAGGAGGTCGCTATGAAGTTTTATCATGAAGCGCTGAAGTCGGGGGAGGAGGGGATTATGATAAAGACGCTGGACGCGCCTTACCAACAAGGGCGAAGGGTGGGTTATATTGTGAAGATGAAACCTGCTGCAAATGATTTGGATTTGGTAATTACAGGGGCAGAGTATGGTTCTGGAAAAAGGGGCGGGATGTTGACATCATATATTGTTGCATGCCAGCAGAACGGCGAGTATTTAGATGTTGGAAAGGTCAGCAGCGGGTTGAAGGAATTGGAACAGGAGGAAGGAACGACCTATGATGAAATGACGAAGTTGTTGAAGCCGTTGATTGTTTCTGAGAAGGGGAAGGCTGTAAAGGTTAAGCCGAAGATTGTTGTTTCTGTAACTTATCAGAATATTCAGGGTTCACCTTCATATGATTCTGGTTTTGCGATGAGGTTTCCTAGAATTACGCAGTATCGGCCGGATTATCATTTGAAGGATATTGCTACCTTAGACGACATTAAGACCGAGGTTGAGAAGGCTCGCCGAGGAATGTCTCATCTTGGTTAGTATAAACCGTATAAGCAAGTTTAAATATTGGGTATTTTGTGGGAGTTTATGGATGGTGCGTTGGGGAGGTGGTTTAAACGGAGAACATACGAAGCGAAGTACACGACGGGCACGTACGCAGATTGTGCCATGTCTTTGCCTATTTGGGCTGCTGAGAAAATTGGGCAGGGGGCGCGGATGATTCTTGGGGAGAGAACGCCTGAATTTTTTGATGTTGGTAAAATGAGAGAACGCAGTGAGATTTATGGGGTGCGGGAGAAGTTAAGAGAAAATCTTGATACTAGGCCGGGGGCTTTGTATATTGAGAGTAATGTTTTGGCTTTAATTCCGTTTGTTGCTGTTGGGATGCCTGCGGCTGAGTTGGCGAATTCCGGGATTGAGAGTTTTATGGGCGGTGCTCCGGAGTTGGTGAAGTGCGCGGTGAATTCTGTTGCGACTTTAGGGGCTCAGATGGCTACAGGTTATACTGGTTTTATGGCAAATGAGGTTAGGACGAATAGGGAGAAATATGTTGGTGAAGATGGCAAGCTCAGTGCTAAGAAAATCGGTAGCGGTTTTTGGAATATGATTAAAACTTTTTGGAAGTTTGATTTGAGTTATATTGTGGCGAAACTGGGGTTGCAGACAGAATATTTAATGACTGGGATGGGGATCCTTGGGTTGCTTCGATTGAAGCGGATAGGTTGGCTGTGCCCTTGTGGTATGTTGTTGCTGTTCCTTTGGGTTTGAAGGGGAGAATTATTGAGACCAGGGATTCTGAAGAGGTTTATAGAAAAGAAAGGCCGCGGATAACTGTGGAGTAGTTTAGTTATTTCTTTAAAGTAGTTACATTGGGATATAGTATACTAAACGTCAGATTTATATAATCTGATAGTTTAACCCCCTGATAAGGAGGTGTGTTCTATGAAAACAAAATGTCCGTTTTGTAAGAGGTTAT
>JAHIWJ010000009.1 GCA_018816205.1 Nanobdellota archaeon | reverse complement strand
GGGAGAGATTGGGACGAAGAAGTATCGGTGGCGGGTGGAGATGAAGGTTGATTAGTCTTCTCAGTCGTTAGCTTCGCAGATTAGTTCATCCATTGAATAACGCCTGTATCCCACACCGCTGGGTGATATTTCTCTGTGAATTCTAAAAGATATGTTATCTGTTCTTTTAATTCTTTTTAGAATTACTCTTTTCCATAGGTATGCAAATCCCCCTTTAAATCCCCGAACTCCATCTGTTCTATTTGATACGCTTTTCCTTCGTTGTTGATTTCATCTGAAAAGACCGAATGGTGTACACCTCTAATTTCTAGGTCTGCACGCGAGGCTACTGCTCTTTCTTCGAACTCTGTATAATCGATTAGTCTTGATTCTGGCATCTTTTTGCCATAACTTTTTAATATTCAAAATTTACTAAAAAGTGGTAACATCCGAAAAGTTTAAATAATTATATTTTGAAATATTGGTATGGTTAGGCCATTAGAGATAACGAAACAAGTGAACAGACAATTTCCTGAAGGGGTCAACAGTGCAGAATTAATAGCCAACTATTTGGAGGGGATAGGATATCAATCTGTTAGAACCAAGTCTAATATTTATAGGTGTGAGGGCGATGGTGTTTCTGTTGAACTAACTCCTACTAAACTATTTCGCACAGAATCTCCCGAGGCAGTTAGAATGGTTGTTAGAACTCTCCCAGACAACCCTCCCCCCAGTATTCATTATGAAACACTTGCTTCGCCGTTAATTGCTCATCCAGAAGATATTCCTACTGAGTGGCCTCCAAACGTGTGCGGGACCTTTGAGAGTTAAAACTTCAAATCGGCCTTGACTGCTGCGGGAGCTTCGCCGCCGTGCCAGGTAAATCTTGGGCGGACACGAATTGGGTAAATTCTTTCTGAGTTGTCGTCGAGAACGATTGCAGCGCCTTTTTCCGGAGGGAGGCTGTCGATTTGCTGTCTTATGTTTTCTAGCAGATAGGTTTGCATGATTTGATTCAGGGCTTCAATGTCGGGTTGGGCGGTCAATCGATGGGCGATAACGATGTCAGATTGAGTCATGACATCTTTGTGGATTTGACCTGGTTGCTGGGTTGCGAGGACAAGGGAGATTCCGGGCTGTCTACCTTCTCGCAGGATTTGAACTAAAGCGTCGGTTGCCGGGGTTTTTCCTTCTCTAGGAAGGAACTCGTGGGCCTCGTCGACAAAAATCCAAACTAAAGGTTCTTTACGTGCGTTTTTATAAGAAAGGTAATCTTGACCGTGCTGGAGCGCTTCAAGCTCTTCTTTTTTTCTGGCGTCCATACGGGTGTCAAATAATCTTCTGGAAACGAGAGAAATAACTAGTGCTCGAACGTTGAAAGCGCTTACCGATGAATAAATTGAAACATCCAAAACTGTTGTGGTGCCAGCAGTTATGAGATCTGAAATTTCAGTGCCCCCTTTCTTTGTGGAAAAGACACCCCATGTCGAGGCTGCGATAAACATCGCTGAAGCTATCTCTCTTGTTTCTTTGTCAGCTTCCCTGTCTGATTTTATTTCCTTTTGAATGTCCTCTATTGTGTATTCACTCTTTTTTTCCTGCAGCTCGGTGATGGCTCGGGAGATTAAAACTCCCGGGAGGGAAGTCATCTTTAGGTCGAAGAGGGTTATCCAGTCTTCTGCGTTTAATTCTGAGGGTTTTAGTGCGAAGGTTGCGTCGAAGGGGATCGATTTGTCACGATATTCTTTTTCTTTACCGAAGGGAACGAAAACTTTCACAGGGAGTTTTTTTGTCTTCAGGTTCCATTGGTCTAATAGAAGTTTGTCCTTCTCGTTTTTGAATTTCATGGTCCAGAATATGCCCATTGTGTCAAAGATTAATGGTGCAATGTTTTTTGCTGATTCTTGGTCTAGGTCTGAAAGTTCCTCGGCTATTGTGCCAAGCGTGTATGACTTTCCTGAACCTCTTTTGCCAGCGATTAGAACGACGTGGGATCTGGCTATGTCCATCCAGATTTTGTTTGAGAGTGAAGTGTAGGTCCCCATTCTGACGTATCCCTTACCGAGAAAAATTAAACCTTTGTCGCCGAATTTTTCTTTGTCAGATTCATTTCTGCCGATTATAATGTCGTATGCCATTTCACCTCGATTTCGGAAAGGGGCATGAATTAATAAATATTTGTAATCAAGAAAGCTCTCTTGCAGGGCCCGTGTAATTATTCCCGTTGAAACCCATTAGTCTAAACGTGCGGACTGCTACGAAATGAGTTAATGAAAGAGAATCAATGTTTACACCGTAGTCTCTAGAGTTTCGCCTTGCTTCTTCAAGCAGACTTTTTTCTAATTCCGAGCTTCTCGCTCCGGGTTTTCTGGTTTGCTGGTCGCGTATGTCGTCATAAGCTCTTGCACCAATTTCAGAGGCAATTGCCCTTTCAGCTACGTTAAGAATAGAAACCTGATGATCCTGAAGCTTTCTCCAATATTCTGCTACATTGTCAATTGAGTATCCGACTGTGGCTTTTACAGATACATTTATTTTGTCCTTTGTTGTGAGATCCTGGACTTCTGTATCAGCAAAACGTGTTGCAATGTGTTCGTCATAGTATGCTTCTATCAATGGAATAAACCAATACATTCCTGGCCCAAGAACTTCGCTTCTTTTAGCCACTTTTCTAAATGGCCTATGGAACCATCTGATAATCCCACCCTTTCCGTCTAATGGAAATTCTCTTATTTTCCCAAAGCGGGTTATGAAGCTTTGTTCCCATTCAGTTGTTACTCTAACAGGAATTAGCTTTGCAAAATTCTCAACAATTGTTATGAGAATAGACCCTGCATCAACCATATTATCTACACAACAACCTTATTTAAAACCATAGTTATTCTGCGAGATACATGTACCTCTAAGAAGAACTAACCGAGGATTACTATAATTTCCTGTGGGGAAGGGTGAAGCCAATGGCAGGGAGGCTCAGTTTTTATTCTGCGGATTTGCAACTGCCTGAAAAAATGGAATTTTTGAGGTTTATGGGAATTGAAGAGATTCTAATGGTTGTCGACGACGGTGTTGTCAGGGCGCCAGTCTTTGATTGCCGAAAACATGATATTAATCTGGCTGCTGCTCAGGTAGTTAGTGAAATGGATTTTTACATCGCAAGATATCAAGCAGCAAGGAGGGCAGAAGCAGAAAGGCAAGAGGACAATCAGCCGAGACTTAAGTTTAGAGGTTTTATTCAATGCGGTCAGCGGGATATGCGAAATTGCCTGTCAAAGGATGAAGCGGTAAGGAGGATTATTGCAAAAAATAACGGTTGACTGCTCTGTTGAAAAAGCCGGAAACGACGCGTCGCTGCAACAAAGTTCTCATCTACAAAAGGAAAATAAGTCGGAGTAAACTCCCGCCAAAAAAGATTTTCAACAGAGCCGTTGTTAACAAAAGGTTTTTAAAGTCTAAATTATAAAACAATTAAATGGTTACTAAAAAGAAATTGGAAAACACGGAAAACACCGTTGAAGAAAAGACTGTTAGTAAGAAAGTAAATGTTTCTGGAAAAAATAATTTTGATAAGATTCGAGCTAATCCCTGGATTGCTTCAACTATTGTTCTTGGCCTTATCTTGGTTTTGGTTTTAGCGTTGGGAACCGGCGGCGGTTCTACGACTGCAAAGGTTACGGCCGACGAAGCCGGACAAAAGGTATTAACTTTTTTGAATTCTAATCCTGCAATTACGGGAGAAGTAAGTTTGGTTTCTGCTGAAGAAGAAGGGCAGTTTTACAAAGTAACATTAACCTATCAAGGGCAGGAAGTTCCTGTTTATACCACAAAAGATGCCTTGTTTCTCGTCGGAAATCCTGTTTCTTTAACTGAGACTGCAAATGATGCTGCGGATAGTACTGATACAACACAAGAACCCCAGCCAGATACTTCTGTTCCTAAGTCGGATAAGCCTGTTGTGGAGTTGTTTGTAATGAGCTACTGCCCATATGGAACACAGATTGAAAAGGGAATTTTGCCAGTGGCAGAGTTACTTGGCGATAAGATTGACTTTGAAATTAAGTTCGTTAATTATGCTATGCACGGCGATAAGGAAGTTTATGAGAATCTTAATCAGTATTGTATAGAAAAGGAACAAAATGATAAGTTCTTGGATTATATGCAGTGCTTCTTGGATAAAGCTGATGGTCCTGGCTGTATTACGGAGGCTGGAATAAACAAAG
The DNA here is from genome assembly GCA_018816205.1 of Nanobdellota archaeon. Lineage (GTDB taxonomy): Archaea > Nanobdellota > Nanobdellia > Pacearchaeales > GW2011-AR1 > UBA73. The sequence goes on along the minus strand of JAHIWJ010000009.1, from coordinate 2,830 downwards.
CCAAACTAGATGCATGCACAAAGAGTGCTGATGAAGAGTTTGCTATTACAGAGAACTTTAATGACCAAAGCAAGTGGTTGAGTGGAAGATATCCTCAATTTAACACTAACCAAGCTGAAAATGAAGAATATGGTGTTAGGGGCTCGCCAACACTTATTGTAAATGGTAAAGAAACTAGTTCGGGAAGAGATCCTGCTTCGTTGCTTGGAACAATTTGCGCTGCTTTCAATAACGCTCCAGAGGAATGCAATACAGAGTTAAGTTCTGCTTCGCCTTCACCTGGCTTTGGTTGGACGACTACTGCTGCTGATTCTGCAGCTGCTGCTCAGTGCGGTTAAACTTCTTAAGGTTTACAATGAGTTTTTAATGATTCTGTTGAGATTGAACTGACCAACCCAACTAAATCTAAGTCTTTGCTTGCGGTATTTGCGGGAGAGTGTCCGCGATAGCCACGATGTTGACAGTCAAAGGTTTGGATATGCGGCAGGGAGCAATTGTGAAGACAATTGCTATGAAACTGCTAGAAAAAGAAGGGCGAATGCGAGAAGGGCGGCGGCTTATCGGCTCAGGTACTAATTAGGAATAACGCTGTTAATGAAAAAGTTTATTAATAACTCCTGTTAGTTTATGTTATGGCTTTTGAATTACCTAAATTACCCTATGCATATGATGCGTTAGAGCCGCATATAGACAAAGCTACGATGGAGATTCATCATACGAAGCACCATCGGGCGTATACTAACAAGTTTAATGCGGCGCTGGAGAAGCATCCGGAATTATTTGAAAAGAATTCTGAGGAGATTTTAATGAATTTAAGCTTGGTTCCTGAAGATATTAGAGAGGCTGTGAGGAACCATGGTGGCGGCTATGTGAACCATAACATGTTCTGGGAGATTATGACTCCGGAGAAGCAGGAAGTTGGCGAGAAGTTGAAAGCTGCAATGGTAAAAGATTTGGGTTCTTTTGAGAAGTTTATGGCAGATTTTACCGAAGCTGCGAAGACAAAGTTTGGGAGCGGGTGGGCTTGGCTTGTGGTAAACAAGGGGAAACTTGAAGTTACAAGTACGAGCAATCAAGACACGCCATTAAGTGAGGGCAAGCTGCCAATTCTTTGTTTAGACGTGTGGGAGCATGCTTATTATCTGAAATATCAAAATCAAAGGCCTGATTATGTAACTGCTTGGTGGAATGTGGTTAATTGGAAAAAAGTCGAAGAGTTGTATTTGCTGTCTGTTGGAAATTAAGAAAGAGTTAAAAGGAATTGATGGCTCTGAGCTGGATGGAGAATGGTCCCTGGATAATTGTCGTTTTAGTCGCTTTAGTTTTGGTAGTCTTTCTTTTTAGTTTTGACAATATAAGACTTATGCCTTATTATCCTCCGCATAGACCTGCTGGTGGCACATCACCAGTTCTGCCAACGCCAGGGGGGGTGGACAATGTTGGAGAAATTTCAAGAGGCGCCTGCGGGTTGTATGGGCTTGATAGCAGTAAAAGTACGAGATCAATGACCTTGTCTGGTTGCGCCATGAGGGATAGGGTGCTGCTACAGATATGCGGTCTCGGTTATGTTGAAGGATATGCATGGAGGCAAGTTTGGAGTTGCTTTGAACCGACTGAGGGAAATTACGATTTTTCTGGAATCGATTATATGATTTCATTAGCTGAACAATGCAACAAATCACTAAGCCTTTCTTTTGGCGTCGCCGAACCTGATGAGCCGGATTATATTCTCGATAACCCGGAAGTTACAACTTATTCTTATACAGACAGCGACACTGGAGAATTAGTGACCAGGGCAGTTCCATGGGATTCATATTTGACAGAAAGATTTGATTCGTTTATGGAAAACCTTGGCAATCACGAAGTGATGTGCCATGAGTGCGGGGACATTCTGGTGCCATTGAGAGAGCATCCTTCTCTAAGCAATCTCCGAGGAGGGATTCCTGGTGTTGGACATTTGAGGGATAGACAAGAGTATATTATTGCAGAGTTGCCCGGATACTCCAGAAAGAATTTATTGAATGCTGTTGGAGAAGATTTGTCGGCTGTAACTGATAACTTTCCTGAGAAACAAACTGCTTTGCCGATGTGGAAAATTCAAGACGGAGAACACTTGCCGGAGTCTTGGGAAGCTGTTTTAAGTATGGTATTAACTGAGTTTAATGGGGTTAATAATGCGCGAGTTGGATTTTTTATGGAAAATTTAGCTGCGAGCAGAGATTTAGATACTGGGGAGATTACAGGTTATCCGCATATTGATTTTGCTGCGCCAGTTTATTTGGCTCAGAATTCTACACACACAGAATTTCAGATGTTGACCTCTTGGACCACGCCTTTTGCAAATCCAGATAAAATCGCAAACACCGAGCCGGTGGATGCTGTTAATTATGGGTGGGAGACTTTTTCCACGCAGTATTTTGAAGTTTACGGAAACGATTTGTTGAATGCAAGCTATCAGCCCGAGTTAATTGAATGGGTGAGTGAACATTGTGGGGAAATGGCTGCGTTAGAGGGAACTATTGCAAAATAAATCTTATTACGTTCCCGCTTAGATATTTGTGACCCTCGCCGATTGGAACTTCTATCCCTTTTGCTAAATCTCGGATTATATCATATCTATCATATTCTCCAAACGGACATTCTTCAATCCTTGATTCATATCTGAATTTTACGAAATCAGAAATTTCTTTTCTTTCTTTTTCAGACATGCTTCCGTATCGAGATAAGTCTATTCTGTCTCTTACGGGGACTATTCTTTTTGCTAAAGTTGGTAGAAGGTAGGTGCTTGTTCCGGTTATGGCGGGTTCTATATCAACAATAGATTGTGTTG
>JAHIWJ010000124.1 GCA_018816205.1 Nanobdellota archaeon | reverse complement strand
CCGGGAACTTGCAGTTATACTCATGATAGTTGCAACTTTGATGTGGGTGAGGGTGAAATGATGAACGGAGGAGATTATATTCATTCAACTAACTTGGATTATCAAGCGATTTATTACGTTAAATGCAAGGACGGTTTTGACAATGAACCAAGCGGCTGCAGTATTGTCGTTTCTGGGGGTGAATTTTGATGAATAAAAACAATTATAAACAAAATTTGTATAGAAGAGGGATGGAAAAAAGGGGGCAGACGACTGCTTATATTATATTAGCAATTGTAATTGTTGTTTTTGGGATAATAGTCTATTTTCTTTACCCTCGAATCGGCTCTATTCTGGGTACTGATACACAGCCAGGGGATTATATGAAAGCGTGTATAGCGCCGGCGGTGGACGAGGGGTTGAGCATAATTTCAAAGCAAGGAGGGTATATTGATCCGGAAGGTTATATTCTTTATCAGGGACAGAAAGTTAAGTATTTGTGCTATACGACACATTATTACCAGCCGTGTTATGTACAGCAGCCGCTTTTGGTTTCTCATGTTGAAAAAGAACTTTCTGAGTATCTCGAGAGCAAGGCTAGGACTTGTATAAATGATTTGAAGAAGTATAACGAGGAGAGGGGGTATGAAGTTATTGGGGGGAACACTGTTGATGTGGATGTTTCGATAACGCAGAAGGTTGTTGGAGTGACGGTTACAGCGCCGATTACTTTCAAGAGAGATTCAACACAGGAGTTCAGGACGTTTAAGTTTGGGAAGGCGAGCGAGATGTATTCATTGTTGATGACAGCGGTTAGTATTGTTGATTTTGAGTCGACTTACGGGGATTCTGAGACTATGATTTACATGCAGTATTACCCTGAATTGCAGTTGAGGAAGAATAAGTTGATTGACGGATCTACAGTTTATAGTATAAAAAACGTTAAAACTGCTGAAGAGTTCACTTTCGCATCGAGAAGCTTGGCTTGGCCAGGAGGGCTCGGGTTTACAGCATGAAAATTGAAAAGAGTGTGATTGCTGCGCTTTTAGTTTTGGTAGTTTTAACTGCCGGAGTGATTGCTGCCACGAATGATCCTGAAAGAGTTGGCACCACGGATGTTACTGTTTGCTGTCAGAAGACTGTTTCGGGATTGCTTTGTCAGGACGTTCTTGAAAACGAGTGTGCGACAGATTCGGAATTTGCGCTGCCAACTTCTTGCGAGTCGACTGGGCCGTGTGATCCGGGTTATTGTTACGATTCAGAGGAGGGAACTTGTTTAGATAATGTGCCGCAGATGGTTTGCAATAATGAGGGGGGAACTTGGTCTTCGGATAAACCTGCGGCTTGTAACTTGGGCTGTTGCATTTTGGGAGATCAGGCCGCTTTCGTAACATTAGTTAGGTGTAAAAGACTTTCTAGTTTTTATGGGTTAGACACAAATTTTGATCCAGACTCAGAAAGTGCTGCACAATGCATACTCCAAGCGAAAGCTGATGAGAAAGGTGCGTGTGTTTATGAGGAAGATTTTGAGAAGACGTGCAAATTTACAACGAGGTCTGCATGTGACCCTGATTCACTAAATGGGCACAGTCAGACGGACACCTCTGGTGGCAACTTGTTTGAAAATGTGGGTGGAACTACAGATGGAACTGGCGAAGATACTGCTGGAGACAGTACTAGCGGAGACACGACGAGCGGTGAAGATGTACAACCTAGCCCGACAGGATGCCAAAATATTGCAGAGGGCATAGAGTTTTGCCCGGGAATGTTGTGTTCTGCAGAGGAGTTGAACACAAATTGCGGACCTACTAAAGACACGATGTGCGTCGAGGGAAAAGAGGAAGTTTATTTCAAAGACACTTGCGGAAATCCCGCAAATATTTACGACGCGAGCAAGGTCAACGACGACACCTATTGGACATACATTATAGATAAGGCTGAATCTTGTATGCCTGGCTCGGCGAACATTGACTCGCAAACTTGCGGTAACTGTTATTATCTGCTTGGAAGTTATTGCGGCGCTAGCGGCATTGGGGCGGCGAAGCCAACCTATGGAACGAATGTTTGCATTGATTTGAATTGTCCTGCTTCGGACATGACTGGGGGAGTTAAGCGACTGCATGGAGAGAGCTGGTGCGGGTTTGACACAGATAGGGATTTCAGTTTCCAGGAGAATGCTCAAAGTTACGAAGATAACGTCGCTAAATCGTTTAAAGAAGCTTTGGCTAGCCTTCATTCCGGAGGAGGCATTGGTGCTGATTTCAAAGGGAGTGATGTTCCTGTCGGAAGTAAATTCTACAGATATATTTGTTCGCATGGAGAGGTGCTTGTTGAGCCTTGCGCTGATTTCAGGCAGGAAGAATGTATTGAAAATAATGTCGCGGGCTACAGTGAGGCGGCTTGCAGAGTGAACAGGTGGCAGGATTGTACTGCTATTTACACGAAGCTTGACTGTGAGAATACTGACCAGAGGGATTGCGTATGGCTGGAGGGCATACAATATGTTCTGATGGGCGGGCTTTCTAACGGCACGGTGCTCGATAAATCGTCGCTGGCGGCGGCAAAAGAAGAAATTAAGAAGTTTAAATCGGGGGATAGAGAACTTGGGGGATGTGTGCCGAAGACGCCGCCTGGATTGAAGTTCTGGGGAACCGAGGAAGGAGATAATGCAGAGGCGGCTTCAATCTGTTCGCAGGCGAATGCAATGTGCCCAGTGACTTATGAGAAAGGATTGGTTGGAGGCGGCTGGGAATGTGTTGAGAATTGCGAATGTTTGGATGAAGGTTTGCAACTGCAGAGGGCTCAGTTGTGTATGGCTATGGGCGACTGCGGGCCTAAGGTAAACTACATTGGCTCGTCTGGAAGGACGGCAGGGTATAAGATTTTTGAAGAGGACCTGAAGAAGAAAAAATGAGAAAACGAAATCAAAACGAAGAAATTGAGAAACTTAAGCCGAAAATTATTAGAGTGTTGAAGGAGCAGAGGGTAGTGCGTGCAGGTATTTTTGGCAGCTATGTACGGGGGGAGCAGAGAAAGGACAGCGATATTGATATTTTGATTGAGATAGATGATTCCCTAAGCCTCTTAGATTTTATAGGAATAAAACTCGCCTTAGAAACCGCTCTTAAAAGAAAAGTCGATTTGGTAGAATACAGCGCTATCAAACCAAAAATCAGAGATAAAATACTAAAAGAGGAGGTGAGGATTTTATGAAAAGAGATATTTTACTTTTTATCGAAGACATTAGTGAAGCTATTAAAAAGATAGAAACATTTTCTATGGGTGTTGATGAAACGTTGTTCCTTAAAGATGAATTAAGACAAAGTGCAATAATAAGACAACTGGAAGTTATTGGAGAAGCTGTTAAGAATATTCCTGAAGAATTCAGAGCGAAGTATCCCTTGATAGAATGGAAAAAGATTGCTGGTTTTAGAGATGTTTTGATTCATGCTTATTTTGGGGCAGATCCGAGTAGAATATGGAGGGTTATTGAAAAAGATTTGCCTAAATTAAAAGAGAATATTCAAGGAATTTTGAAAAAGGAGAAGAAAAAATGAGAAAACAAAAGATAATTGCTTACGGGGAAATTTTCCTAATTGTTAGTATGAGCTTTGCGATTGCATTTATTTTTAATGAGAGCTTCTGGAAAGCTGGTGAAGATACTGGCGTGGCGGGTAAACTCTGGAATTCTGGGGGCGGGGTTGGTGGGAGGGTGTGTGCTGCGGGGGAAACTCTTCCCGCTGGAAAATATGGGGAGATTACTGTTCCACATGATATGGTGGTTGAACCGCCTTCTCCAGCTTTACAACCTGCCGGAAATCCTAGTTCGTTAGTTGCGGGCAAAAATTTTGATCCTGTTACTGGGAAACTTTTAGATGGCGGGGGCGGAGGTGGGACTGGAGTAGCAGGGGCTGGGGAGGCAGCGCTTCCGCCTGGAGCGATAGCCAATGTCCCGGCCGGGCAAGCAGGTCTTATGAACAGCATTTTTGGAGGGCAGGCGTTTGGAGCAGGAGTTGGAACTTCCCATATGGCCATTTGGGGAGGAGCTTTATTCTCGGGATTGATTTGGGGGGCGGCAGTGGGCGGAATTGCTTATCTTCTCGCAGGAATGTTTGGAGTAAGTGATAATAATGCGGCTGCGATTGGACTTGGGGTTGGGGCTGGAACTTTTGCTGGGGCTTCTCTTTATCTTCTTGGGAAGAATGCTGCGCTTGCTGGGGTTCCTGCTCAGCCAGGATCAATTGGTGCTTTTGTGACGTCAGGTTTTGGAGCGGCGCTGATTGGGATAGGCATTGCGGCAACGATTATAATCCTTATGTGGAAGAGTGAAAAGAAGGAGCTTGTGAGATTTGAGTGTCTGCCTTGGGAGCCGCCAACTGGAGGTTCGCATTGCGAGGAGTGCAACGCTGATCCGTTGAGGCCGTGTTCTGAGTATAGATGTAAGAGTCTCGGGCAGGCGTGCGATATTGTTAACCCGGGAACGGAAAATGAAATGTGCATTTGGGTCGGAAAGGGTGATACTGCGGCACCGCATATCACGCCATGGGATGAGGCGCTAAACCCAGGTGGATTGAGATACTTCCCTGATTCGAGAATTAGTCCCCCAAATAGAGGGTTCTGGATACAAAGCGGAAGCAAGGATGGATGCCTACCGGCGTTTACGAATTTGGAGTTTGGATTTAAGACTGATGAGCCGGCACAGTGCAAGATTGATTATCAACCAAGCGATAACTACGAAGACATGAACAGCTTCTTTGTTGGGGAAAGCAATTTGTTCTTGACGGAACATACGCAGAAGATTAAAGTGGTTAATACTGAAGGAGAAGGACCAAATGAGCCTGTGATTGGAATAGATGGGACATTTAGTTTGTGGGTGAGATGCATTGATGCTAACGGAAATGGGATGGACAGCGCAATGGTGGCGTTCAGTTATTGTGTGGATCCTGGTCCGGACACGACGGCGCCGACTGTTGAAGGTTCGAACGTGGAAAGCGGAAAGCCTGTGCAGTCTGGTGTGGATCAGCTTTCTGGATTTGAGATTTATACGAACGAGCCGGCTGAGTGCAGATGGAGCAGAAGAGATCAGGCGTTTAGCAATATGGAGAATACTATGGAGTGTAGCAGCGGAACGTATCAGATTAATGCAAATCTGAATTATGTGTGCCAGACAAGTTTGACTGGGATTGTGGACAGACAGGATAATTGGTTTTACTTCAGATGCAAGGATGGAGAAGGAAATGTCATGACGACGAGTTATCCAATGCTTTTGCAAGGAACTGAGCCGTTGACGATTACGGATGTTGGGCCTGAAGGAGAGTTCACTGGGAGCACGACGGTTATACCTGTTACGCTGACTGTGCAGACTGCTCATGGGGCAAAGGATGGCGAGGCGACATGCTCATTCTCGAATACGCCTGAAGGAAGGCACGTCAGGATGGACGGAACTGGCGGAGTTTACCTGCACAACCAGACGCTTGACCTGCAGGCAAATAATTACATCTATTACTTCAGGTGCGTTGATGAGGGCGGAAACCTCGCGACTGCGAACACGACGTTTAGCGTTGTGACTGATACGGTTGATCCGTTGATTACAAGAGTGTTTAGGGATGGCAATATGTTTAAGCTGATAACGAGCGAGGAGGCGAAGTGCTATTACTCGAACACAAACTGCAACTATGAATTGGAGGATGCTTCGCCCTTACTGCTTGAGGAAGCGACAGACAGGTTTGTGCACACCGCGCCTTGGACAGAATCAGTTGTGTATTACATTAAGTGCGAGGATATGCAAGGAAACAGACCTCGGCCGGATGAATGCCAGATTATTGTGCAGGCGAGCGAGCTTTAAGGCTTTATCTCGAAGACTCTATTGTCAAAAAATTGCTTTGACTTGCCTCCCGTTCTAATGATTGTGGCACTGTCAAACAAATCCTCGCCATGCGATGATAAATTGAGAGTATACCATCCAGGAGTTTTTTCGGAATCTTTAAGAGTATACGTGAAGACGGTCTCTTCGTGGCTTCTTGGTAAATTGCCCTGAGTTATGGTTGTTCCATCCGGGCTAATCAATGCGAATTTAATATCCCCTCTTGATCTTGCAGCACTTATGTAAAAAGAGATATTTTCGTTCGGGTAGAAAGACCCCCCGTTTCCCCCAAGAAATTCATGGCCTTGAATCCTTCCATCGCCGTTTAAATCGATTGCTTCATTGTAAGGGAAATAATTCACAAAGCCATCTTCGCTCACCAGAAGAGTATCTTCGTTCTTTCCTGTTGTTCCTCCTTCAATCCCTCTGTTTTTATCATATCCTGCCTTGCTCCCCCTGTTTTTGTAATATTCTGCAAAAGATACATACACCTTGTCATTTCTCGTACAGCCCGAATTTACAAGGGGGCTTGTTCCGATTATTAAAGTTGCTAAGCTTGTTAAGATATCTTGCTTATTCATCTTTGCCTCCAAATGTTTTAAGCTGAGAATATTTGACCCCTGGAGAACCTGGCTCTACCCTGAACTGGGCGTGTCCTGCGTACTTACCATCAATGCTTAAGACAAAAGTATAGTTTCCTAGTTCTCTTCCTGATTGAGGAATTGAAATTCTCTCTAACCCATAGGGGTCTATTATTGTGAAATTTTGATTGCTGACTTTCCCGCCAGGATATCTCAGTTGAAGATTGATATTCTGCCCTGACTGGCCCCAGTGGATGTAACCAAGGGTTATGTCATCCGAGCTTGCAAAGTTTCCATCAAAATCTCCGATGAATTCATTAGGTTCTACAATCCCATTATTATTTGAGTCTTCTACAGCGTTGCAAATAAAGGCTGTTGATTGTTTGTTCTCAAAGAGACTTAGAAATCTTTCTCTTGGAGATTGCATTGATTGTCTATTTGTGCCCTGGTCTATTTGAGACTGTATGGTTTGAAAGGCATTATCATAAGCCTGCGCAGCTTGTTGTTCTGACTGATGTCTTCCTGCTGCACTTATTAATGCTCCTGGAATGCCTCCCCACAAGAAACCAAATAATTGGGTGTCTTTGCCTGGATCGTGTACTTGCTGTATTCCTTGGTATCTGCCGTTCTGTACAACAGGTTGGGGGGAGGTACAACCTGCAAGGGGAGCTAGAGCCATTAAACCTGCTAATCCACATATTGCTAGTGTTCTTCTCATGTAAAAATGAGTCTTCTAAATGTTTTTAAAGTTTGTTATTACTAGCTAATAATATGAGGGAAATCGTCTACTATTCTAGAACGGCGCCAACTGCAGGGAGTTATATTAAAGAGAATTTGCAGGATTCTGGGAGAATTGACATTGCGATTCATACGGTGATTGCGGCGTTTTTTCTTTCGCATAAGATTAGAACGGATATGAAATTGCATTTGTGTTTTGCCGGGCCGCCGACACCACCGAGGCATCTCGAGTTAATGCCTGTTACAGAAGGCAAGACGGGAATTGACAAGATTTACCTTGCGAAGACAAATGTTTCTGCGGTTTTGAAGAAAATGCTGTATAAGCATAAGGAAGGGGAGAAGAGGGAGGTGTTTCCGGGATTTTGGATAGAAAAAAAAGGTTTTCTTGAGCTAGCTAATGAACTTGCCAGAGAAGGAAGGCCAATTTATGCGCTTGACCCGAATGGAGAGGATATTAGGACAGTGGAAATAAAAGAAAATCCGGTTTTTATTTTGGGGGACCATAAAGGTTTGCCTGGAAAAGAGTTGAAAAGATTGAAAAAACTTTACACGCCGGTTTCTATCGGGCCGAAAACTTACTTTGCTTCTCAAACTATCGCGATTGTGAACAATGAATTGGACAGAAGGGAAGTTGAAGGAAGATTATAATTAACAAGCTTTAAAAATATTGAATCATTGCTTTACAAATGGAAAAAAAGTGGTGGTCTGTATTTTTTGTATTGGTAATTTTAAGTGTCGGAATCTTTATTACCGCTCAGGCGTTAAATAAGCCTCACGTGAAGATAATGCCTGGCGGGCTTGTTGTGGTTGGATTTGGTCAGGAGCAAGAACCCTATGTGCAATTTCCCGGGGCTTCTACAGACGAGGACGCTGGGGGGGATAGTGGTGCGGTCTCGCCTGACGATGCGGATGTTAGCCCAGAACCAGAACCTTACTCTGCTCAGTGTTATGCATGCCCTTATGGGGGGGTTATCAATTTAGGTGTTTTGGAAATTACTTTTGAAGAACTGACTGGAGACTTAATTTTTAATTATACAAATTGCACAAATGCTACTCAGCTTGAGCCGATTGATTGTCCGCTATTGGACACAAACATTAGCTGCGGAGATGGAATTTGTGAAGGGAACGAAACTCCTGAAAATTGCCCGGAAGATTGTGAGAATGCCACTCTGCCTACAAGTCCGAGCGGTGGAGAAGAGAACAGTGACAGTAGTGGGGGTGGTGGAGGCTCTAGTGATGAAATAGTGCCTAAAGAGGAAGATAAGGGAAAAACCGCCCAGCCAGAATATTACCGTTGCGCGGCGGGCGGTGAGTGTGTTACATTTTTTGGGGTTGGAAAGAGCAATTGCAATCCGAAGCAAGCTGGAAAGTGCGAGCTGGGCGCAGATGATATAGGAGCATCACAGGAGCCAGAACTAAGTCCAAGTAGTACTGCAGACTCCCAGTTTTATAACCTTTTTGACAGATTTGTTAGATTTATTCTTGGACTGCCTCCTTCATAACAGTCGAAAAGGCGGATTTCAGCATAACAATAATTAAAAACTCCTTCTACCGAAAAAATTAATGGTTTCCGAAGTAAAAGGAGCATCAATAAAGTTCAAGAGTTATGAAGAAAGTGTGCCTAAGCTTTTGGGCATTTTAAAACTTCAGAGAGAAATAAAGAAGTATGATAAAATTGTGCTGAAGGTTTCCTTGACTGATCCCTTGCATGACTCAACTCGGAAAGAGTTTGTTGAGAGCATCCTTAAATTTGTTCTGGAGCATAAAAATCCTGTCGCAGATGTGTTTATTGCTGAAGGGGCAGATGGGGTTGACACGCAGGAGCTTTTTGAAGCGCTAGGGTATGACGCGCTTGCCGAAAAATATGATGTGAGTTTAATTGACTTGAACAAGGCAGAGGTGGAGGTCGTTGAGAACTATGAATTCTTAAAATTTGATGAAGTTTATTATCCAAAATTGCTTTTAGAGAGTTTTGTTATTTCTCTGCCTAGACTTAGAATGGACGAGGAAACAGAGATTGCGGGCGTTTTATCAAACATGCTTGGGGCATTTCCGGCGGACCATTATAAAGGATTCTTCTCCAGAAGCAAGAATAAAATTCGAAAATGGCCGATGAGATATTCTGTCCATGACATCATCAAGTGCAAGATTCCTGATTTTGCAATCGTTGATGCCGCGGAACAGAATGTAATCCTTGCCGGATTGCCGCTTGAAATTGACAAGCAGGCTGCGAAACTCCTGGGCAAAGAGTGGAAGGAAGTTCCCTACCTAAGGTTGATTGATGAAAGTCTTTCGGAAAAGAAGGATCGCAATGAAGATATAGACTACGTGTAGCAAGTTATTCTTTGTCTGGAAAATAAATTAACTTGTCATATTTTCTTAATGTGATGTAGGACCACTCTTTAATCTCCGGGAATCTTGTCCGAAGATAGCCAATAATTTCTAAGAAATGATTTTTATTTTTAACTTCTAAATCAAATTCGAAATCGCTTCCACCAATTGTTTGGTCAATATAAATAATGTTGGGGTCGGTGTTTGCGTAAGAAATTAAATCTCTTATTCTTGAGATGTCTCTTAGGACCATGTCCACTTTATAATATTCATAACCTAACAAGCCCAGATTAAACAGCGCCCGGTATCCTTGAATTACGCCTTTCTTTTCTAGTTGTTTTATTCTAAATGCAATTGTTCTTTCAGGGACATTTAGCTGCTGGGACATCTTTACTATGGGGGTTCTTGCGTCCTGTGAGATTAATCTTAATATTTCGATGTCCAGTTCGTCATGTTTTTCTAATTTTGATTTTCCAAAATATTCTACTCTTGATTCGGCTTGTTTTTTTTCTAAAATATACGAACGATGAAAGTGATAAGCAATAGTAAAAATGGAAATCTGTTCTTTTCCGATATTCTTTTTGTATTCTTTTTTGAATTTGAGATAGAAATCTTCGAATTCGTAAATGTCCTTAACCCAAACGCCTATGGCAATATCAAATGGCCCATCTACTTCTGCCACGAAGAAGCTATTTTTGTCTTTTACTAGACAGTTTATAATTTCTTTCTCGATATCTGGTGTGGCATCTGATAATTTTATGTAAATTCTAAAACTAAAATAACCTAATCTGGACATGTCTATTATTGTGTAATAATTCTCAATCGCTCCTTCTTTTTCCAATCGTTTAATTCTATAACTGACAACTTCCTTACTCAACCCGACTTTCTTTGCGATTTGCCCATTTGGCTGTCGAGCATTCAGGTCTAGCTGGTAGAGTATTTTTCTGTCTTTCAAGTCGAGGTTTATTTGGCTCATTTACTTATTAAGCAATTTTAAGTTATAAATCTTGCGTTTTGTGTAAAATATTTATGGAATGTTTTATTAGTACGCAATTGGCTACTTCTCTGGAGTGATAAACTCAAGGAAAGTAAAATGACAGAGAAAACAGAAAGAAAAGAGCAATTCACCGAAGTGGAAATGTTGCAATTAGCTAGGGTGGCTCATTGGAATGGAAATATGGGTCCAAGAAGGGTCAGAATTTCTTCATCTTGTGAGTACATAGGAATTATTGATTTAGGGAAGACTCTTGGAAAAATTAATATTTGGGTATCAACGGGGGATATGGCTTTCCAAGAAAGAGAATGTAGACTAAAGGTTAGTCTAAAAATAAAAAACTCGGATATAACTCTAGACGAGCGAGTAATGACTGGGAAGGAAGATTCGCTTGGTAAGGTTTTTGGTAAGAATTATTGTCTCGTAGAAAAGGTGTGTAATGAAGCAGATAGTTTTTCAAGATCAACTGGATTCAATTCGCGTGTTAAGATTGATGCCATAAAGAAAGCTGTAAGAATCGCAAAAGCGAAGAGGAAAGCGGATCACAACACAACATATTTGGTTAGACCCATGCCACAACCCGAGGATGCCGGGAGGGGTTTGTATTCAGAATTGACAGAGTCCTTCATAGCCGCAGGCCACTTTGGAGAACCAAGAACCCAGAAAGAAATGGAAGACATTGTGCGTAAACTTGAGATATACGAAGACATTGAATTCGCTAAGTCAAAAATACCTGCCGGGGCACAACGAGATGACCTTTACATAACCATTAAGGAAGGATCCCTTAATGAACGCCCAAATGGATTATTGAAACAAATGGGGTATGCTTTAAAGGCGGTTGGCAAGCAGGAAGTTAAGGGGATTTAGAAAATGACCACTTCTTCTGAATATTTTAAAAAAATGCATGAAACTTGTGCAGTTGTTAATCCTATGATAATGGCTGCAGTGGAACCTTTGAAAAGAGAGAGCGAGGGTTTGTATGAAGCAGTTTCTGAATTGCCGAGAAAGAGAACTGAGGCATCCGGACAGTTGAGGGCTTTTATGTTGAGGAATGCCTATGAATGTGCTGGGGGAGAAGATTGGCAACGGATCGCTCCGGTTTGCGCAGCCGTAGAACTCGAGTTATGCAGTATGTATTATGAAAATAGGGTTTATGATGAAAAGGGTGGGAAAAGAGATTTAGCTCAAATAAGCAAAAGTATTATGGCTGCAAAGCTCACAAGAGATTTGGCAGAGAGATTAGTTAAACAATCAGGAGAAATCACCGCGAGAGATAGAAGTAAAATTGTTGAGTTATTAAATCAAGCAGACATTACCTTTGAAACAGGAGAATACCTTGACGTTTTTGAGAATACTTTTGCCCGAATGGGTGGTGCTAGTTTTTCTGACATGATAAGTTGTTGTGAAAGACGAATTTATGGAATAAACGCGGCTTATTTTGAAAGAATATGTGAAATTGGTGGTCTTCTCGCCGGAGCCCCTAAAGAAGAAACTGGAGCTTTAGAAAACTTTGGAAGGCAGTTAGGAATGGGTTACCAAATAATGAATGATGTTGCAGATTTCGTTCCAAGTTTTGAAGGCCATACAACGTCTGAAAAAGAAGTAAACGATACGCATAGAGATATAATGCACGGCGAGTTAACTTTGCCGGGGATTTATACTTTGCACCATGGGAGTAAAGAAGAAACTGATAGATTAAAAAGCGTCTTTGAAAGAGGCATGCAAACACCTGAAAGTGAGTTGATTCAAATCAGTCAGGACATGATTAATAATGGAAGCATAAATTTTGCAATTAAACAAGCAAAAAAATTTGGCCGTGAAGCAAGAAAACAGTTAAGAGGATTTCCAAAAGAAAGAAGAAAAACGTTAAGTGAAATGGCAGTCGTGTTAGATTCTAATCGCTACTATAATTCTTTAAGAAAATTGGCTAGCTGATAACCTATAACATAAATTATATTAACCCCTTATTTCTTACCCTTACATGAAAAAATCGGTAAGGCTTGTTTTAACTGGAAGTGTGCAGAGCATGTTTTTTGAGCAGTTTATTTTAGAAAATGCTAAAAAAAGCGATGTCAGAGGATATTTGAGGAAGCTTGAGAACGGAAAGCTGGAAATTTTCCTTGAGGGAGATATATCAAAAGTTGACGATGTTGCTGCCTTGTGCAGGCGTGGAACTCAACACACGCAGATTAGAAATGTGGAAGAAAAGGTTGAACGGTTCCAGGATTTTAAAGAATTCAAGGTATTGAAAATTTAAAAAAGAGTAAATAAAAATAAATTTGGAGAATTACTCCTCCTTTTTGGCCTCTTCTTCGGAATCCGCGGGTTTCTCCTCCTCCGATCCATCTTCTTCTGAATCCTCTTCTTCCGAGTCGTCCTCTTTAGATTCGTCAGATTTTTCTTCTTCTGATTCCTCTTTAGAGTCATCAACCTTCTCTTCTTTTTCCTCTTCCATCTTTATTCCTCCTTTTTTTAAACATGAAATCAGCTTATTTAAACTTTCAGTTTAAAATGTAAACACGTTAATTCGCATAAAAACGAGCGAAATAAAGCTTATAAACGCAAGTTTTCTCTAAAGGGGATGGGCAGAGAGGACCAAATCGTTTCTGAGCGGTTGCGTAAGGTGAAGGAGCTGAAAAAGCGGGGCATTGATCCGTATCCGGCGATTTCGAAGAGAGAATTTGACATTAAGGAGGTTAGGAAGAGGTTTTCTAAGCTTGGAGTTGAGGAAGTAAGTAAGGAAAAGGTTGTGTGTGCTGGGAGATTGATGACTATCCGAGATCTTGGGAAGATTGCTTTTGCGACTCTTTACGATGGGGCTGAGAAAATTCAGATTTTACTGCAGGAACCGCAGAGTGACAAGGCTACTAGAGAACTTTTTAAGAAGTATCTTGATGTGGGGGACTTTGTTGAAGTTGAAGGACCTGTTACAGTCACAAAAAGGAATGAACTTTCTGTTGTTGTGAAGAAGGTAAAGCTCTTGACTAAGTCTATTCTGCCGCTACCCGCGAAATGGCATGGGCTGCAGGACCAGGAAGAGCGGCTGCGGAAGAGGTATCTTGACATTTTGATGAATGAAGAGGTTAGAGAGATGTTTATTCGTAAAAGCAAGTTTTGGAGCACGGTTAGAGAGTTTTTGGTTTCTAGAGGATTTCTAGAGGTTGAGACACCAGTTCTTGAGACTTCTGCCGGGGGGGCTGCTGCGACACCGTTCTCGACGCATCATAATGCATTGGATATGGATGTTTCCTTGAGAATTTCGATGGGAGAGCTTTGGCAGAAGAAACTTATGGTGGCGGGTTATCCAAAAACTTTTGAGATT
>JAHIWJ010000123.1 GCA_018816205.1 Nanobdellota archaeon | reverse complement strand
TTTTTTGTTTATAAATGTTTCTTCGAATCTGCTTTGTCCGAAGGCAACTGTTTTAATTTTTCATATTCTTACCCATTATTTCTTCTATGAAGAAAAACCCACCCTAGCCGCCCACCTTCCCGCCCCAGATTACAGCAAAAATTAAAACCCTTGGCAGAGCATTCTAGCTTTTTGCAACGCTAAGCATAGGGCGTTTCAGGATTTGACGCTAAGTAATCTATGCAGTAGGAATCTTCAGCTTTTGGATGTGCGCAGCAGTTTGCATCTCCCCCAAGAACACACACTTCATTGCAGCAAATCCCCAAGGGGTTGTTCTGAGGGGCATTGGCAAACGCTCCTGTAACAAACAGAGACATTTCTACTTTTTCTAAACCAGTATACCTGCAGTAATAATTCTCACCAGTCTCTAAAAACTTTTGTGGGTAATCGGGCTCGTTGGCACAAGGATTTGTCCCATTAGAATTTACAAAAATTTGCTGTCTCCAACCACCGTTGAATCCTAAGCCCATTGGTCCGTTGTATGAAAAACTAACTGCCTCCTTTGAAGGCCGGTCTGAAGCATAAAGTATTTTTCCATACTCATACTTTGCATTATCTCCGAATATTGATAAAAATGGTTTTCTGTTAGGAGGGGGAAGATATTGTTTTCCCTCAATGTCACATTTGACGTCGGCAGTTAATCCTTGTTCAATTTCACTAAGAGATTTCCCATTCAGAAAATCGAGACGGCATCTTAATATTGGTTCAGTATCTGATGAGGTGCCGGAAACATTTAATTGTCCATTATTTATCTCGCCGATAATTCTTTCAGTGTAGTCGTAAATTTTGTTATCTTTTACGTAGACTCCGATGTTATTTATTAGTTTTTCTTCGCCAATCAGGATATACTGCTTTTCTGCATAGTTAAACAGGTGGTAAACCTGTGGACTAGTTATAATTTGGGCACCTGGGACTATTTCTTGAATTTCAAAAGATGCTTTATTATTTTCTGAACTAATTGAGATTAATCTTATTTTGATATCGTTTTTGCCATCGTGATTAAGATCAAACTCTGTTGTCTGACCAACGCTAAGAGTAATTGTTATAACCTCGCTTCTGATTTCTAATGTTGCCATGCTACTGCTAATCTCTTTTAATGTTATTTGATGGTTTGCGAAGGTGATTGTTTCGCCGATTTCAATCTGTATCTCAGAACCCTCGGTAGTTTGTGTGTTATCTTTCAATTCCGCCCTGAATTCTTTTTCGTAGATGTATTCTGCGGACATTATTTCATAGCTTTCATCTTTGATGGCACCGTCGATTTTTATTTTGAAAGGTATTGAAAGAATGTCGTTCTGTATTTTGACGTTGTCTTCGGAGAGTTGTTGGTCGATATATTCTAATTGAGGCATAAAATATTTGCCTTGGATTTTGCTCTTTTCTAGCTCTTGTCTGAATCTTGTTACGAAGGCTTTTTCTTTTTCTGTGCTGGCGGCGGCGTCTTTTGCGGAGATTTGTACGAGGGAATTTATGTAGATGTTAATTTGGGATTCTTTTGCGTACATGCTCTCCAGGAGATGGTTGCTGTCGATGTAGAGCTGGAGTTCTCCGCTTCTTGTCAAGAAGGCGAACCAGGCGAATCCAAGGACGAGGAAGAATCCTATCACGAGGAGCAGGATTGCTAAAGGAGTGTTGGCTTTTTTATGCATATTTATTGTTCCTCCATCCGCCGTAGTAGTCACCTTCAAGGCAGAAAACAAGCACTTTGTCACCTATGAAAAATGAAGTGACTAAGTTCTGTTCGTTTTGAGGGTCGCAGAGTGTGCCGCCTGCAGTTAGTTTTTTTGTTAAAGTGAGTTGTTCCCCTTTGTTGTAAACTCTTATCCACCAACTGGGCGTGGCTGAGGGTTTTGGCGGGAAGATTTTGTTAAAAGATGGTTCGAAAGTGTCTTTGAATGTTTGTGCGAGAGCGTCCTCGGATGTTGCCGAGATCGCTTCGGAGAGAAGTATTTTTTTGTTGTCGATAATTATGTTTTTGTTTAGTGTACTTTCTATGTTTTTGTTTATGATAAGGTCTGCTTTTGATTTTTCTTCGTTGACATTGATGCCACTTACGGAGTTCCATACCTGGTACTTTCCTTCAAGTGCGATGACTCCGGCAAGGAAGGTTATGCACAGGAAGAAAATTATGAATGTGGCTATAAGCCAGGTTGCTGCTATTGCGGCGGCTGCTTTTTTGTTCATAGCGAGTCACCCCCGACGTGGTTTGATGCTGTTTTTATTTCAAGGAGGAGGTTTCGGTCAGTGCTGTCTGTGATGACGACTTTTTCAGTGTAGCAGGAGGCGAATTGCTCTTCATCTTTTTTTAGGGCGCATTGAAATTTTAGGTCTTTGTCGCCTACAGAGTATTGCTCGATTATTTCGTTAGTGTTTAAATCGGTGAGGGTGATGCCGATGTAGAATGCGCCGCTTTCTTCGATTATTTTTTTGTTTAGGTTGCATTTTTCCAGCAAGTCGAAGTTTTCTGTTAACGGCGCCAGGGTTTTTCCGTCTTGGATGATGCAGTCGATAACTCTATGGGCAAGGATGCGGGCTTCTTCTGAACGAATGTCTGTTTTTGCGCTGTTGAACATTCCTAGAGCGATGACGATTGTTCCTATTAGGATTATCCAGATGAGGATGTTCCAGGGCGAGAGATATTTTTCGTCTCCTTTTTTGTTTAGGAACATTTAGATTCTAATGGTGAGCCTCCTTTTTGCGTTGTCGATTGTGAAGTCGCATTGTTTTAGTTCGGTGAAGAAGTTGAAGCGGTAGCCTTGGCCTGGGGCCGCCCGGACGTAGACTTCGTTGGTTTCACAGCTTATGAAGACGTTAGGGTTTATGTTGTTATCCCTTGCTAAAAGGTAGATTTCTGTTATATCAATGTTGAGCGTTGTGCCGGGTTTTGCAGCGTCTATTAGGAGGGCGATTTGTTTTGCGTAGGCTTCTTCTGATAGCGAGGCGCCAGAGCCAGAACGGGAGACGGCGACTATCAGGACGATTATTACAGTCAGGTTGAGTATGACAAAGATGACTGTTCCGGTGATTAATCTTTCCCCCTTTTTGTTTAACAGCATAGAAAGCAGAGCGGTTTTTTGTTAATAAACTTTAGTATATGAATGGGGATAGTGTAATTGGACTCGCTATGTTTTGTCATAGGTGCTCGCTTAAGTGTTTTGGCGTTTTGATTACCCACCTACCCAACCCAATGCAATATTGCCTGGGAGGCATTATTCATTTATGGCGCGGTTTCGAAGCTAGTGCAGTCGAGACTTGAGAGAGTTGGGATGTCATAGGGGTAGATTGTCGGTGGGCTGTAAAACCACCCTTTTCCTTCTTCTTCTCCAGGATAGAGCTCCCAGTAGGTTATTCCTCCGAGGAGGGTGCCTCCTGTTGCCAGTCCTACAAATGCAGGTAATGCCACAAGAGACAGCCCTCCAGCGGGTATTGCCGCGGCAATTGCTGTTCCTGCTATAAGCACTCCTCCGACCACTCCTGCGGCTCCAGCAGCTGCTACCCAGCTGCCTTGTGGTTTTATTTGGACTATTATTGCATAGCCGTTTTCATGGGTCAGGTCCATTTGCCAATCTTCAAACGTGAGGTCTTTCATTTCAGGAATCATAGTTTTCATGGCATCAAAGGTGTTGATTGAAGCCTGCCAGTTTTCCCAGCCGGGATGAATATAAGATAGGTAGTTTCTGCCGTCGGGGTCGTGTTTTTGCTGCAGGTGCTGATATATCGCGCTATACGGAATTTTTCGGACCTGTTGTTCTACTTCAGTGTCGAATGCAAGGCGGGTGCAGATTAAGCAGTAGTTTTTTTGGGTGTAACCGTGGGGCATGAAGTTGATTTTGCCTTCGCCGAGCATTCGGTGGCATTCGTACATGGAGTCTGCGATTTGGTCTAGAACTGCTTCTCTGGCATCTTCATTTCCTTTAACTTCCACCTTTGTTACAGGGTTTTTTCGCGTGGGTTTCGGGTATTCAGTGCAGTCGTTGCCGGATTCTGTGATGCAGACTTTTTCAGTTTTGCAGTTTAAAGGGATATTGTTTTTTCCTGCTTCAATTGGGCCTGCGTTGAAAGTCGCTCTTTGGATTATTGAATTGTGACAGGCTTCTTTGTCTATTGTACTGGTCCAGGGGATGCCTCCGAAGAAGTAGATTATTATCGCGAGGAAGATAGCTATGCCGAGAACTGCGATGATTACTGGCATTATCACGGTGCCTCTTTTGTTTTGCATGTTTATTTTTGGGTTTTGCATTTTATATATTTTCAGATTAGGTTAAAGTAACTGAAGATTGCGTAGAGTGCGAGGAGGATGAGGCCGAATACGATTATATAGGGAATCATTTCGACGAGTTTTTCGAGTTGGGCTTTTTTCATCATTGTTCGATTATGTAAAATCCTTCGGAAAGTTTTGCTCCGGTGTGATAGAATATTTGTTCCCCTTCGGCTTTTGAGTTTTTTATCGGCTTTAGGAAGCTGGTGATGAAATCTCTGTTTGCTTGCGGCGGTTCGATGCCGTTCCACAGTCCACCTTTGGCGCTGGTTTCTTCTGTGGTCATCCAATTAGTTAAGTCTAGAGACCAGAGCCATTCGGTTGTGAACTTGAGGAATAGTGTGGGCACACCTTGGATACTCCACCACCCTCTTACGGTGTTATCGCCCGCATTAAATGGGTAAGCTTTTTCGTCTACAAAGTTTAAGATTATTTTTTGCGGGGGTTTTTCTAATTTTATAGACCTTGTTTCTCTGCCGCCCTCCCTTATGAGAACGAATTTTTCTGTTTTGGTGCAGGCTCTTGCTTTGCTGTCTTGGCATGCAGAGTCTTTGCAGAGGCAGAGGCAGAATCTTCCATCGCAGAGGTCTGAAAATTCTGAAGAGAAGAGATACCAATCGGGAGCGTAGAGGACGAAGTATTCTTGCTGCTGGCCGGTTTCAACTACTTTTTCAAGCGATGGAACTATCTCTTCTAATTCGGTGCTGGCTTTGTTGACATCTGCTTTGTTGAAATAAAATCCAGTTATTATAACTATTAGGTAAATTAGAATTAATATTGCGATTATTGCAGTGACGAGTCGGGCGATTTCGCCTCCTGTGAGGCCGATCATTGCTTCTGCTTTTTTGTTTTTCATTTTACAGTTTTGCCCAGTCAGGGATGCGGGCGAATGATTGATATGCATTCCAATATTCCATTCTCACAAGTGGAGAGTAGGCACTGCCTCTTAATAATTGAATGTAAACTTTTCCGTCTTTTTGCATGTACTTTATTGTTGTGAACGGTTTTCCGTCGGTGTTTACGCCAAGAGAATTGTATGGGTTGGGCACTATGTAGGCATCGCTTAATTCTATATCCTCGGTTAGCTCTCCTCTTTCAAATTCTTGTTTTTGTGCAGGGTTGGTGTATAATTGGACATCATAATTTTGTCTGCTTTTTTGTATTAATTTAACCTCGGTTAGTTTTTCTTCAAAGGGGGTCTCTCCTTCTTCGGGGACGCGAGATATGGAACCGTCGTAATTATCGGAGCTAGCTTTTGGCATGATTTTGCTTTTTGCTGTTTGGGTTAGTTTGTTGTCTAGATAAAGCGGGGTCTCTTTTTCGTCTTTGTTTTGAATGAATTCATCTAAGTCGTAGTAGAATGTTTTTCCCTCTATAAAAATTGATCTTGTTGCCGCGATTTTTCTTAATTCTATTTCGGAGATTCTTGAATCTCTGCAGAGCTGGGTTTTTGTGAAGAAGTATGCGAGGTTTAGATTTAGGAGTTCGTAGTATTCTGGGAGATTACCTTCTACGTCGTAATACGCTGTTGGTCTGTCCTGGGAGCCAATCCCTTTTACTATTTCCGGGTAGATTACAATTGAGCCGCGGAGCCGAATACCTACTTTTGGAGTGAATCTTGAGATTTTTAGGGCTCCTGGTTTTGTTACTAAAATTTCGTTTTGGTTCAATATTAGATTAGTTTTTCGCGTTTTTTCGCATTTGTCGTCTAGGCAGTATTCAATGTATTTGCCGTCAACGATTCTGGCAACGTGTACTGGGCAGCTGAGGGCGAAGGTGTAGGTGTTGTCTTCAGTGCTGTTTGGGAAAAATGTTGGGAGGAGGTTTTTGAACCATTGTGGAATTCCCCAGCTAAATATTGCAAATAAGGTTATCACGACAACTAGCCCGATTAGTACAAAGAGGATTGTTTTGTTTATTATGAGCGATGCACCTTTTTTTCTATTTATCATTTGAACCTGAAGAGCTGTTTTATGTATTCGATGTATGAGGAGCCTTTGCCCTGGAGGATCACTACTGCGACAACGAGGATGACTAAAACGGCTAATCCTATTAAGATCCAGCCGAGCATCTCTTGCTCTATTCCCCTTTTCTTCATCGAGTGGGAAATGGTTTTAGATTATTAAATGTAATGCTTTTTCAGATGTGAAACCACACATTTATAATATTGATTTTGTTTTTTATTTTGGTGAAAAAGAGTGGTAGCTGGAGCGTCTTCTGCAGGCGATATAATGAAGAAGTATAGTCAGAAGCTGCAGTCGCAGTTGAACACGGAGGAGAGGTCTGTGGAGCAGGGGGGCGTTTCTGGAGAATATGCGCAGTTTCTTCAGGATATGCAGCCCGAGCGGAGTGCTTATGAAAGGTGGGCGCAAACAATCGGGAACATTATTAGCATCAGTATTTCTGAGAAAGATCGAGCAAAAATTCAAAAATATCTCGATGATGCGCATGTGGATGTCACGCCGAGCGAAGCAATGACTCTTGCTTTGAGTTCTATGTTGATTATCTTTTTTGGGATGATTGCAGCGATTGTTGCATATTATTTTTTAGCATTCCCTGATTTAAATTCCTTTATGAATTCTCCCCAGTTTGGTGATATAGCCATTCTTTTCTTTTTAGGGATGGTCGCGAGTTTGTTTGTTTTTTACTGCACTTCGACTTTGCCGCAGAGGCTCGCTAACGCGTGGAGATTGAAGGCGTCTTCGCAAATGGTGCCGGCAATACTTTATGTTGTTGTTTATATGAAGCATACTTCCAACTTGGAAAGGGCGATTCAGTTTGCGTCTCAGCATCTTGAGGGGCCGCTCGCACTGGATTTCAAGAAGATATTTTACGACGTGGAGATTGGGAAGTTTTCTACGGTTAAGCAGTCGCTTGAGAATTATCTTACGAGTTGGAGAGATTATGCGCCGGAGTTTGTCGAGAGTTTTCATTTGATTGAGAGCAGTTTGTTCGAGCCTTCTGAGGCAAGAAGAATTGAAATTCTTGAGAGGGCTTTGCAGGTGATTTTGGACGGGGTTTATGAAAAGATGCTGAAGTATTCTCGCGAGATTCGAAGCCCGTTGACGAACCTTTATATGCTTGGGATTATTTTGCCGACTTTAGGTTTGGCGTTGCTGCCACTTGCTTCGACGTTGATGCAGGGGCTCATTAGATGGCCGCATGTTTTTGTTTTGTTCAACGTGATAATTCCTTTTTTTGTTTTTTACATGGTGTCGCAGGTTTTGTTGAAACGCCCAGGGGGATATGGTGAAGCCGACGTCTTGGAGCTGAATCCAGATTATGATTCTTATAAGTCTCGAAGGCCCTGGATGATTGCGGCGCTTGTTGCAGTTCCCC
>JAHIWJ010000122.1 GCA_018816205.1 Nanobdellota archaeon | reverse complement strand
GTTGGAGACTCTCAAGCCCAGCTTTTGCTGCATATTTTAAACAACAAACACCACAACAGAAACAATCCCCCCAAGAAGAGCCCCAAAAAGGACCTCTCTAAGCGAATGTCCCTCGCTTACGTGCCGCTTTAATTTAAACTCTTTATCTAAAATGCGAGCATTCTCCCTAGCAACCCTCCTGACCCCAATAGCATCCCTAAGAACAATCAATGAAAATACCAGCGAAACAAAAAACAAATTACTAAACCCTTCAACAAAATAAACCGAAAAACACAACGCCGAAACAGCCCCGGTATGTGCGCTAATCACCCCCCCATCGGCAAGAACATCTCCCCAAACAACTTTACCGTGGTACAAAGCCCAAGAAAATTTTATTGCCTGGACTGCTAACAAGGTCAAAACCGCTGAAACAAGAATGTCCCATTCAATCATTTCCCTCCCAGCAAAACAAGCTATATAAAACTAACTTCAAAACCACAATCCTTTTATTCCAATATGCATCTAAAAAAACATGACAAAAGATAAGATTAAGGAAGCATTTCAAAAAGTCAAGGAGGACATGAATTCTCTAAAAGATCAACTTGAATCTCTAACCCGCCAAATAGACGATCTTAAACGAACTATCAGACAGACAGACAAACCGACAGACATTCAGACAGGCGCTTTTTTGGCACAGACACAGAATCCAGCACTCCCGACAGACCATCCAGCAATACCGACACTTAAAGAAAAAGATCAAAATAAAGGCCTACTAGAAGCCCTAAAACCACAAAAAATGCAAGTTTCCACAGGAAACAGGGGGGTTCCAGCAGACAGACAGACAAACCGACAGACAGACCAGCAGACAGACAATTACCTTTATCAATTCGGTTCCAACCCGTTCTCAACGCAATCTTCTCAAAAGTTCGCACTAAAAGGAACTAATGAAGATCCTGTTACAAGGATAGGGAAAGTTGCAGAGTTAATCAATTCTTTAGATTCCCTCAAGAAAGACCTAAGGAAACAGTTCAAAAGGCTCACCCCCCAAGAGATGTTGGTTTTTTCCACAATTTACCAGCTTACCGACCAGGCGATTGACGTCGATTATTCCCTGCTTTCCAAGAAGACAAACCTCACGGAAAGTTCAATCAGGGATTACGTCCAAAAACTCATCAAAAAAGGCATTCCTCTCGAGAAAACTCGGGAAAATAACAAGCGAATTTTGCTCATAATCGCCCCAGAATTCAAGAGAATTGCCTCCTTAGATACATTAATCTCTTTAAGGAACCTCTAAACTTTTTCTTTTAACCGAATAACTTCTACAGCTTTCTCTACCTCCATTTGTTTCTTTTTCCCCTTATTAGTATGAAATAAGTTCGTTTAATTTACTCTCTTTTTACATGAGACCACTATTTTTTTCATTTACACACCCCTTTCCATAAATCTGCATGAACTTTAATCCCAACTTCACTGCTTTTCCCAGGCCCGTCCACTCTTAGCTTAATCACTCTAATTCCCGAACCCTCATTTTTTCTTTTTTGAGCAGTTTTCCATATTTTATTCTCACCTTCCCTCCCTTTTTTGATCATTTTTAATCTTTCCCCCTTTCGTCAACTCTCACTTTTGCGTTTTTTAGCAAAAACGCACCTAAATTAACACGAACTTTATCTAAGGGAACCCTCACTTTTCGCTTTTTAGACCATTTTTGACCTAAACCGCCGCCCAAGTTCATCAAAAAAGATGATCTTTCCCAGACCTTCCTTCTTCTCTTCTTGAAACGTTTTTTTACAAAAATTCATCTTTTTTCACCATCCTTTCCAACTCTCGTTTTTGCATATTTTTGCATTTTTGACTTTGTCTCCTCCGGAATAAAAACCCTTTTCTTCCCATTATTTTCAACAAGCTCATGGATTAGTCCCTCGGTCTTTTGTTTGATTGAATTGATTTGTCCCCTAACTGTCGACCTCTCCTTTCCCAGAAGCAGCGCAAGATCTTCATAACTCAACTTCATGTCGCTATTCAAAAGCGTAAAAACAACAAGGCGTTCATTGCCAGACAAACCTTTCAAAATACCATAAACATTATCTGTTTGGACAGCCGTTTGAACAACTTTTTGAACGTCTTCGACAGATGCTTGTTTATCAAAAACAGGCAATCTCTTAAACACCTGTCTGTTTTCCTCTTCTTCAACAGCCATCTGAAGGCCCTCTCTCAAAACACCCATCTCAGTATTTAACGTCGCCAAATCTTGTTTTAAAGAATAAACAAGGTCAAACAGCTGTTTATCATTGCTATCAAGGTGTTTTATCCACTTGCTAACCGATTCCATATCTTTCTTTACAGCAGAGAAAGATTTTTCAGTTTTTTCCTCCAATTCTTTTATTTGTTTTTTAGAAGACCACCAAAACATAAATATATTCAAACAGCCACAATATTTAAATCTTACGATTAAAAGGGCTAAAAGCACAATAAACAAATAAGAAATAATTAACTGTTTGTTTTGAATATAAAAATAAAAAAATTGACAAACACCGAAGTTCTATAAACAAACAACTGTTTTAACAGCAAAAACACCGTTTGCCGACGACAAAAATTAAAAAGCTCTCTCATTAAAAAAAACAACATAAGAAACGGCCAAGAGGCATCAAACAAAGACTAGTTCGTTTAAACGGGGTGTTTAAACACCGAAAAACACCCCCCCTCTCAAAAAAACCCAAACCTCAATTACCGTCGACAAAACAATATAACAACGACGACAAAAAAATGCAAACATATTTAAACAGCTAACACCTTTATAAAACACCAACGCGAGGTGAAAGGAGGTCAAATAGATGGCGAAAGAAATGAGTGCTATTGACTGGATTGCAAGAATCCTTGTCATCATTGGCGCAATTAACTGGGGCCTAGTTTCGTTCTGGAACGATCTAATCGCAGTTCTGTTCGGAACAAGCGTGATAGCCACAATAATCTATGCACTAGTCGGTTTATCTGGTCTCTGGGAGCTGATCAAACTATTCCAGAAGTAAACCCCCAATTTTCTTTTATTTTTCTTCCAATTCTTTAACCAATTAGTTTTTAAATCAAAAAACTCTTAGTTGTCCATGAAGATTTTCAAAACCCGAAAGTCATTCAAAAAAGAGTTTCGACGCCAGCTAAATCGCTTGGAGAAATGCTATTTACCACAGCTCAAAAAACTTCGTAGAACATTTCACAAAACAGACACAAATTGTCCTAAACGAACTTCTAATCGCCCCCTTTATCACGTTTCTTGCAGTAATCGCAATATTGATACTCTCCAGACTATTAAGGGACAGATAAAATGAAAGCAGAGATAGTTGAAAAAGTCGCAGCCCTTACAACAGCAGCATTCGGTCTAGTCGCAGCTTTGGCCTGGAACTCTGCAATCCAAAAACTTTTCCAAAATATCTTCGGCGAACAAGCAACCATTGCAGCAATGTTCCTTTACGCAATTTTAGTCACCGCCCTCGCAGTTATCATCACAATCTACCTCGGCAAGGCTGCGGACAAAGCAAAAAACCTAAGCGTAATAGATAAACTAAAATTAAGAGCTAAAGCCTTTAAGCGTAAGCAATAAAGTTCAGCATAAAGAACAAGTTCGTTTAATTTTAATAAAATTAAAAAATAAGATCCAAACACCTGTTCAAAATGTTTAAATATCTAAACAACCAATAAAAATAATGGACCAAAAACAAGCGTCATTGAATGATATTTATGCACTCCTCCTAGAATTAAAAGCAAAAATGCAGAAAATGGACCAGTATATCGAAGATTTAGAATTCGCAAGAAGAACCGAAGAGGCTTGGCAGGAAATTGACGAAGGAAAAGGAAAAACTTACACACTTAAAGAATTCAAAAAGAGACTCAATGGTTAATATAAAAACCTCTGAGAAATTTGAAAGAATCCTCGATAAAATTGATAAATCCTTAAAAATTCAGATAGACAAACAAATCGATAAAATAATCGCAAATCCAGAGGTTGGAAAACCCATGCGTAATGTTCGAAAGGGTACCCGAGAATTATATGTCGGGCCCCTTAGACTTTCATATTTTTATGATAAAAACACAGACACAGCTATACTCTTAGACTTCTATCACAAAGACGAACAATAGCTCTTTAAAACACCCACTCAAACACCCAAAAAGATGATGTTTTTTGCCCCTAAACAACAAGAAAAACAACCACGATAGAATGTGAGGCCGAAGGCCGATCGCGCTCGATTAGAAAAAGAAAGGTTTTTAATCAAATGTGAATAAATGACTAAATGGTAAAACCTGAACTGAAAATTAAAGAAGACCCTCAAAAAATAGAAATTTTAGTCCGCCCGCTATGGAAATTTTATGATTTCAAAATAGAAAAAACTAAAGGTAAGCAGGAAGTAATTGTGAAATGGTGGTCAAGTCCTCTGATACCAACAAAAAGAGTAATTCTAGAAAAGATGAAAGAAGTGATTGCTGCACCAATGCGCGAAGACGACCCAGTTTTTCAGAAAAACAGATGGTTAATTATATTGAAATTTGAATCATTTGCTCTATTAATTGGTTCTGTTAACCGCATAGACTTAATTAATTTTGATTTATCGATCAAACAAAGGTTGGGGCACAACGAGCGACTTCAGAACAGTCTATTAAAAGAAGACGTATTAAAATTAGCTTCGACTCTAGGCGTAAGAGCAAAATTCCTTAAAAAACGTCCAGAAGATTTGTCACCTGCATAAGGTGCGTTTAATCCCTTCTAAACAACGTTCGCACAACCTACCTTATGCGAAGTTTAGTTATTTTTTGGGTAAGAAAGTCGTTTAATCTGCCAAGCTACCGATGAGCAAGAAAGATTTAAATCTTCTTTCACCCTTTAAACAACATGCGCGACTTCATCAGAACCACAAACTCCCGAAAGCTCTATTTCCCCCACTACGTGTTATTTTTTGCCACAATGGCTGTCTCCCTTTATCTCGTTCTAAAAGGAACTCTCGCCCCACTAGCCCTAGGCGGAGCATTTGTCGTCGTATTCTTGGCTGTTTGTGTCACCGAAATCCATCGTGCAAGTCAAACATACGAAGTAAATCCTTTCTCAGTCATCCACACAATAGGCATTTTCTCCAGACATTCAAAAAGAATAGATCTTTTAGCCATAAACAGCGTCGGTGTGACAAAATCTTTTTACCAGAGATTATTAAACATCGGAGACATCCACGTTCACGTCGCCAACGCCAGCCACCAAACAGTCCTAAGGAACCTTCATGCCCCAAACACGTTCGCCCAAATAATCGAACAAAACCTCCAAAAGGCTCGCAAGGGCAATAATAAAACCTCTGATGAACCTGATGAAAACACCCGAACACTCATTCAAACACCTAAAAAACAGCAAACACAAAAAAATGGAAGAGAAACTGACGCTGAAATATTAGAGCGTTTACAAGAAGTTTAAGCGCCCTCAGAAAGTTCGCTCTAATCAAATTTTCCGACCTCTAGAACCTCCAAAAAAGATCATTTTTCCTGCCATAATTTCCAAAGAAAATAACCACAATAATTGTGAGGCGCGAAGCGCCGAACGCGCCCGACATACGACACCATTGGCATCCCCAAGAGGGGCGCAAGGCGGGAGAGGATATAGTCAACTCTTCGTGATATCCCTCGAGAATTGAATCAGTCCTAACAATTTGTTTCTCCCCAAATTCAGTTTTATCCCCGCTTTTTCCGCCGGCGTTTTTCCTCCAAGCTGCTGATGAGGATTTACAAAGTTGTTCATGATGTGCTGCAAATTCATGAACGCTTCAGCGTATTCAAAACTCTTGAACTCTCCGCGCATGCAGTTCAACCGATCTTTTATTTTTCCGTTGTATCTTTCAACTGGATTGTTGTTGTGTTCCAATCCAAATTTTCTGCAGGCAATCGGAACTCCAAACTGCAATTTGGCAACCCGATAAAAAAGTTTGTTGAAAGCTGATTTGTAATTTCCAAATCCATCGCAGACAAAAGTTATCAACTTGAAATCTTTGTTGAAATATTTTTTTGTAAAATATCTCGCGAGAATCTGGCTGTAGCATTTTTCTTTTATCTGAGAAAGAAACTTCACGCAGTTCTCTTTTGTTCTTTTATCGACGAATAAATGCGCTGTTGCAAACTTTGTTTTGCTGTCAATGCAATTCAAATCGTAACAATCTTTTCCATCAACCTTAACATATTTTTCATCGTAGTGCTGCCTGCCTTTTAATTTTGGTTCAAGTTTTGTTACTGGATTTTAAAAAATTTGAATACTT
>JAHIWJ010000121.1 GCA_018816205.1 Nanobdellota archaeon | reverse complement strand
TCAAGTTCATGAGCAATGTCCACACCCTGCAACGATGCAATCAAAGACTTGACCTTGGACTCATCAACGTCTGCTCCGGTCGCAGCTATAACTTTCTTCAAGTTCGCTTCGTTGATTTCCTTGCCAAGCTTATGCAGCAGCAAAGCTCCATAGATATATTCCATCAATACATGCCCCCCTTACAACTATTAAGACCATCATCATAAAGACCTTTAAGTGTCTTAATGTCTCTCGCATTTCTCGCACATTCTGTTAGTGTTACAAGTTGTTTAAGCATTCTCGCACGAAGTGTGTCTGCCTCCTGTTCCCCAAGTCCCCCCAGGCCCTCACCAAAACTTGCTAATTTTCCAACTCTCCTCAATGCCCCCTCAGCCAAGTAAGCATTCACCCTCTGAGCTAAATCAAAATCACGAGCTGCCACAGCATACACAAGCAACCCTCTAGCAACTCTCTCAACTTTGTCTCTACTCATTTTCCCCTCTCCCTGTAGTTCTGTAGTTAGGTTCAGAACCTCTCCCTTCCAATGCTATATGATACCTAGCAAGGGCTGCATTAAGACGTCTAACAGCCTCAACAGTTTCCTCTATAGAAGCATGCTTCACAACCAGCGCGATTCCAATTGGTCTAGATCCTGATGTTAATTCAAACCCTTTTTCCGTCCAGTATCTTTTTCTCATTTTCCGTCCTCCTTAACTTCTTCAGTCTTTGGTTCATCTTTCTTTTCTTCTGTAGGCGCTGTTTCTACAGGTTTCTCTTCAGTTTTCGGCTCCTCAGCGGGCTTCCCAGATTTTTCATTATAAATTTTCCCTAAAGCTTTTTCTTCCATCACAGCCTTACTAATGAAGAATTTAATAGTTTCCTTAACAGTGTATCCTAGATTTACAGCAAATCCGAGCGCCCTACCAATAGCAGTTCTCAACTCTTCAAGAGTGCCTTCCTTATCCACCTTAATCTCTCTGTATACTTTGTCTTCTTCCCCATCATAAGCAGCCACAGGAATAAATCCAACTCTCATCGGAGAGATGTTCAGCTTTGCCAACACGCTTGCGACTTTAGCGTTGATAACCTCGCCCGATCTAACAAGAGTAGCCGGCTGCTTTATTGCCAACTTGCCTTCTTCAACAACCACCCTAATTCCAACGCTTCCAAGCTCCGAGATTGCAGGTCCAGGCACCAGGCTAGTTGGCCCGGGCTCAACAGTTATGTCTTCCGGAGCAATATCTCCTGCTTTAGCATTCGCAGGCGTCTGATTATCCATTAATATACCAGAAAGTTCAAATGCGTCAACTTGAGAAAACATAAAACAAACGTCAGCGCCAACTTGGCCCTTCAACTCGCTCAAATGTCCTTTCTTAGCTGCATCAATTGCCCTGAGAACAAGAGACTTTTTTGCAACAAGAACTTCAGCCTTGCCTCGCAAGTTTTTCTTAATCTTCTGATACTTTGAAGCCGGAAGCCCCTTGATAGAAGCAATAAAAACCGTCTTGCTCTCTTTCATCATCTTAGCGATTTTTTCAACCGACTTTATCTTGCTTTCAGGAACCGGCTTCTCACGCGTTGTTTCTTTCTTGGCAGCCATTAGTCAACCTCCACCCTCAAGGGTTTAGTCATAGTAAACTTTATCATAACGTTTCTAACATTCTCTTGGTGTTTAGGCAGGGCGTTAACGAAGGAAGTATAAACTGCTTTGATGTTCTCAACAATATCACTATCACTCATACTCTTCTTACCGACGACGACTTTCAAACTAGCGTCCTTTAATCTAATCTTTAAAGAACTATTAATCTTCTCCACAACCGCTTTGATCGCCTGCTCATTTTCTTGCAGCACAATCCCCAACTGCGGCGACGGCATTTTTCCTGCCGGCCCAAGAACCTTACCAAACGTTGTCGCCACCTTCGGCATCAGTTTTGCAGCAGCAAGGAAATAGTCATAATGCTTAACCAGCTTTTTTAGCTCTTTCTTCTCGGTAAACTTTGCAAACTGTCCTTCCGTTATCGAGTCAACGACTTTAGATTTTTCAGTCAGGAATCCGCAAACTTTCTTATCTTTGACTTTGTGGGGCAAATTTATAATCAAGTTAATCTGATCTCTCTTCAAATCAATGCCTCTAAGATTGATGAGCAGCTCTAAGCTCTGGTCAAATTTTCTTTCCTTTTCCTTCTTCAGTTCAGCTAATGCTTCTTGTATTTTCATTGAGTCTCCTACTTTACACCCGTACGCGCATAGAAACTATCGCGCCAGGAAGTAGTTTAACGACAATCATCCCAGAAATAGTTTATTTTTAAACCTTGCGTTTCAGAAAGATTACTTCTTCTTTGCGTCTTTCTTTCCAGCCTCTTTCTTAGGTGCAGCTTCTTTCTTTCCAGCTTCCTTCGCAGGAGCCGCAGCTTTTCCAGTCCCAGCAGCCGGAGCAGCACCAGTAGCAGGAGCCGCAGCAGCTGCCGCAGCCTTCGCTTCTTCCTCAGCAGCCTTCGCTTCAGCCAAGGCCTTCTTGCTCTTCTCCTGGCGAGCACTCAAATCTCTCCAGAACAAATCTAACTGCTTCTTCTTCTCCTCGCTTGGAGTTGTAATCTCTTCCTTAATCTCTTTATCATATTTCCCCTCTTCCACATCCCCCATAATCTCCTTAGCTGTTTTATTATCAATTAATATCCCTAAAGAAACACAGCTCCCTATAGCTAATTTGATTGCAGCCCTCAAATCTTTAGCCAACAAATTCGGCTGCTTCGTCTTGGCGATTCCAACAATCTGCTCAAAAGAAATATTCCCAGCATAATTTTTCCCGGCTTCACCAGAGCCTGCTTCCAACTTCAATTCTTTCTTAATCAGCTCAGCCATCGGCGGCGACAAAACTTCAATAGTGTAACCCTTAGTCTTAGGATTTACATCCAACTCAACTGGAACTTTCAATCCCTTAAACCCCGCCGTCGCTGTATTAACGTCAGCAATAACTTTCCCAAGATTAATCCCCATCGGCCCAAGCTGCTGCGCCACTGCCGGCCCGGGCTTCATGCTTCCGCCGTCGACAATTAGTTTAATTTTCGGCATCTTGTCCTCCAAATCCAGATTTAATAAAAGCTGCTCTATAAACAGATGCTTCTCTTGGTGTGATTGTCCAAGTTGTATACCTGGGATAGTCTGCACCCCGCCATCCTCTGGTATAATCTCCCCAGCCATCTCCTCCCACGTCAACAATCCCAACGAAGCCCCCGTCAATATACAATCCTGCAGAAATATCTCTGTTATCATATCTTACAAGGTTAACCTCTCTGCCACCATCTAATCGGACAGACCTTGTTTCTATAACTCTCGGGGGGACTGTTTCTGGGTAGCCAAATAAAGCACCTAATACAAGGCTTCCTGCAATAATACTACCGCAAATTCCACCAAGCTTTACTGCTTCTCTCATCTAAAACTCCTCCGCAAACTCGTCAAAGTCTTTATCTTCAGATTCATCTTTCTTCTTTTCTTTTGATCCATCTGCATTTTCCTCTTCAACCTCGTCAGATTCACGCCTTATAACCTTTACGTTATCCATCTTAACTGTAACTGGAATAGGAACACTCGCTCCAAGTAGTGAAACAACGACCTCTCCCTTGCCTTTGTCGACCCTTGTGACCTTTGCCTGTTCGCCTTTGAACTGACCCAACATCTCTACAATATCACCAACCTCAATGTTCATTTCCTCAGCCTTAGGCTCAAGCATTTGTTGAATCTCTTCGTAAGAAACTGTCTTCCCGATAATTCCCTTAACATACGGCAAATTGAAAACCGCCTCTTCAGCGCTGTCCCTATCAGCAACTTCAAGAATGATATAACCTTTCAAACCATGCGGCCTCACAACAGCATAAACCGGCAGCTCTTTTTTGGTAGCTCTATCAGTAATCATTTCAACTGCGCGATCTTCTTTATTCGTCGTGACTTTAATTATAAACAACATGTCTGTGCTCCGCTACTCCTTAATCAGCAAGAAGCAGATGTTAATTATGGGAGTTAGGGGTTTTTAAATTTTCCGCAGGGCTGTGTTTGAATATTAAACTATGAAAAGTAAAACGTAAGGAAAGTTATTATTTTTTATGAACCATTCTGCTTGATTTCTAGACCAACTGTCATTATGACTTTTAACTTCACAGAAGAAAATTTCTCTTTTATTAAAAACAAATAAATCAGGTTTGCCATTATCTAAAGAAATTTTTGTTAGTTGTTTTACTTGATTTCTATGGCTAACCCTCAGTTTTTCATAAATATCTTTATATTTTTCATTTATTTCTTTTTGCACGGAAGGATCGTCTATTGTTCCACTTATCATCTTTAAGCGTTCATTTATTTTTTCTTTTAGTTCCTTTTTTGTTAGCTGTTTTTCATTTATCCAAACATTTGTTTTAATCTTGTCATTTTTGTTTTCATTTAAATGTCTCTTCCATCTTTCTAAGTCTTCTTCGATAAAACTTTTCTCTACAGTTATAAAATCAGGGTATCCTCTAAAAAAAGTTCCATAATCAATTTCTCGGCGACCATTCCAAATGTCCGTTTTCCTGGAAGAAAGAACACTATATCCTTTCTTCCTGTAGTGCTGGGCAACATATCCTTCCACAGTCCTGCCCATTCTTTCCGATTTTCTAAGGGGATATCTTAATCTTAAAATCTCGACTTTAAAGTTTTTCATCTCAATCTCCCAACTTCCCCAAATACTCCTTAATCCTCCCGCCACCCATGCTCACTGAGGCCCCCCAAGTTTATGTAAGTATTCCTTAATCCTCTCCACCGTTTGAGGAATCAAAAACTTCTCAATCTTCTGCTCAAAAATCTCCCCAAGAGGTTCGAACTCACTTAATCTATATTTATTCTCCTGCTTATCCACAAGCATTGCATCCCGAAGTCTCTTCAACTGTCGGCGAATATTCGACTCAGCAAGACCTTTCTCTTCCAACGAATGCTCTTTCCTTTTCGCCTGCACAATATCGCGAATCTCAAAAGAATTCAGCCACTTCTTCTCAAGCCGCGAATCTTCCAGCACCATCAGCATATCAACAATAATATCCCTCGAATCACCGGGCTGCAAAAGCCCCAGCGACAAACAAACTTTCTTAATCAACTCCCTCTTTGAAGAATCGTACGGCCGTTCATACTTCCTCAAAGTTATCTCACTCAAAGGCAAATCTTTTACCATTTTTATCCTAACACAAAGATTGTTATAAATCTTGTTATCTCTTCAAGTCCTTTTCATAAAGCTTAAACAATTCCAAGCACTCTTTTCTCATAAAATTCTTAACCAAAAACATTTTTGGTTTAACCTTTGAAACTGTATTATCCGAAGGTAAAAAGACAAAATTTCTCTTTGAGGTTTTTTCATTCCGCCTTGCCTTCCAAAAATTTTCCAAATCTTTAACGCTTGCTCCATAAACAATCCCCCTCATGTTCGCCCAAACCGCCGCCCCCGTGCACATTGCACAAGGCTCATTCGTCGTATAAAGCACACAATCATCAAGATATCTTGTCTTCAATTTTATCGCCGCTTTGCGAATTGCTAAAATCTCAGCATGCGCAGTCGGATCAATATTGCCTGGCAAACCATTGCAACTCGAAGCGATTACTTTGTCTCCTTTCACCACTACTACCCCCATCGGATATTTCCCAGATAACTTATTGCCCTTCTTAGCTTCTTCAATCGCTGACTGCATGAACCTCTTTTCTGGTTTATACATTTCCTGAAAACAACAACAATTATTATAAACCTAACTCCTTTATCTCAAAAATGAAACTCGTCGCCTTTATCAATCAAGACACCACAACCTACGGCCAGATATCCGCGTTAATCAATCGCATGGAAGAGGCAGACCAAATCCTCATAGTAAAGGACAAATCAACCCCCATGCCTTTCTCAAGCCCAATTTGCAGAGCGATAGACGTTGACTCATCGAAAGACCTCCTCTCTTTCAAGGAAGAAATCCAAACCTCCCTCAGACCTCACCTAAAAGAAGACTTTGAAGTCGCACTCTCTCTAGCATCCGGCAACGGCAAAGAACACATGGCGCTCATTTCAGCGCTGCTGGCAATTCCCGTCGGCATAAAACTCACGGCATTCACAAAAAAAGGCGTTGAATTTATCTCATAATAAAAAATATAAACCCCCATGTTTCTAATAGAAATGCACGAAGAGGCTACTGGACAAAGAGTTATTGACTGCAAGGGTCGGGTAATCGGAGGCAACAACGGATGCGCGCGTTGCACTTATGATCCACCAAACAACCGACGCTGCCTGCATTATTCTCAAATAACCATTACCTACTTTGACATCGTTGATGAAACATCAAAACGCCCAACTTCGGACCGAGAGCAAGGACTCTGCTTGCAAGAGGTTCTCTAAAAATTATTTCTTAACGTCCTTCGTAATATCCTTCAAAGCCTTATGTTTTTCAACAAGTTCCGAAGAAGACTGAATTTTCATTCCCAATCCGTCCCTAATTTCGATACCAAATTCTTTACAAACAGCTGCTTCAGGAATTTCATAGCTAAATCTATCGCCGCCCTTCGCAAAAATATGAATTCCCCTTTCCCGAGCTAGTTTTCTGATAGTTTCAGTAACTGGAATTTCCTTGTCAATTGAAGGGTAAACTTCATCAACAAACCCAAGCGCTTTAATTATCTCCATCCTCTCCTTGAAAGGCATAAACTCATAACCCTTTTTCAGAACTGTCTGCTTGTCATTGTTCACAATCACAACAAGTTTATCGCCTTGCTGCTTCGCTAATCGAAGATATTCAACATGACCAGCATGCAGCGGATCAAAAAAACCAGATGCAATGACAATAGTTTCTTTTTTCATCTTGAACAAAAAGCCTAGAGGTATAAAACCTTTTCTCTTAAACAAAACCCAAGGCCCACTTAACCATCATAATCACAAACAAAGCGATAATAAACCAAGTGACAATCTTATAAGCCCATTCCCCAGCCTTTTCCT
>JAHIWJ010000120.1 GCA_018816205.1 Nanobdellota archaeon | reverse complement strand
TTACAATTACACGGCGATTGTCGTGGAAAGTGAAAATGTTTCTGGCTCGAGCAAGAGTTTGTTCTTGAATGTCACAAAAACAAGTCCGACTTTTCATTTGATGTTGAACGGAGTTGAGTCAAGTTTAACAGTCTTTTATGGGGTAACGACGAATGCGACGGCAGTTGAGAACAACCTTGGAGATGCGGACTTAAGTTATTCTTTGTTTAGGAATGGTCAATCGATTGGGGGTGGTTCGGCAGTTTCAGATGTTGGGATTTATGGGGTTGGCATTTATAGTTATGTTTATAATTCAAGCGGTGGAGAAAATTATACTTCTGGAACAAAGAGTTATGTTCTTAATGTAACGAGAGCGACGCCGACTTTGAACTTGAGTTTGAATGGTGTCGAGGGTAATGTTAGTCAGGTTTATGGAAACTCTAGCGCGGTTTCTTTGTCTTCTAATGTGGACAGTTTGTTTTTGAGATTGAGCAGAAATGGGTTGGAAGTTGGAAATGGGACGAGCGTCTCTGACGGAGGAGTTTTTGGAGTGGGGGTTTACAATTTCACCGGAATTTTTGAGGGGAATGAGAATTATAGTTCTGTTTATTTGACCAGATTTTTAACTATTGAAAAGGCTAGTTCTAGTGTTGAACTGCTGCTCAACGATTTGGCTTCGAGTTTGTCGGTTTATCCTGGCACATTGGTTAATGTGAGTGCTGGTTTAATCACCCCCCTGAATGGGGAAATTTGGTTATTTGAAGAATCTTCTTTGGTTAACGCTAGCAACTTTTCAATCTTCTATGAAACAAATTATACGGTTTTGGGAGATTTTGATTGGGAGTTGTTTTATTATGGAAATGAAAATTATTCTGAGAGCAATGCTTCTTTGACTGCGAGTATTATTGATGAGGGCTCTCCGCTTTATTCCAATTTGAAGGTTTCTCCAAGTTCTCCTGCGACTTATCAGGCCGGAAGAGAATATCATTTCAATGCAACATGGACGGACAATATTGGGATGGGTGAAGTGCTGTTTGAATTTGACGGAGTCAATTACAGCAATTCTATGGGGGAGGTTTTGAATGGTGGTGGTGAGTATTACTTTAGTGTCAGCGATTTGGCTGCAGGCACTTATTCTTACAGGTGGCACGGGAACGATACATCGGGGAATATGGTCTCTTCACCGTCGCAGTTTTATGTTGTGCAGAAGAGAACAACCTCTCTTTGGGTAACGGTTTCTCCTGGCGAGAGCGCGGTCTATGGAACCACAACTATTGCTAGTTGTAATGCAAATAACGCGGAGTCTGAGCCGGAATTAACACGGGATGTGACGCTTTTGCCAGGGTCAAGCGAGAGTGCAGTTCTTGCCGCAGGGAGTTATATTTATAGTTGTACTAGCGTTGAGAGTGATAATTACACTAGCGGGGTTGCAGTTCCCAGGCAATTAGTCGTTAGCAAAGCTAGTCCGACAATTAACCTCACTTTGAATGGCATTGAGTCTGACTTGACCTTGTCTTCTTCAGGAGGGGTTGTTGTGATTAACGCTTCTCTTGTGAATCCGAGCAATGGGGCGATGAATTTGAGCGTAGATAGTGAGCTGATTAATAGCGGTTTGAGTCCGTTGGGGAATGAGACGAGTTTTACGACTATCGGAAGCCACGCGGTTTCTGTTCTATATGAAGGTAATCAGAATTATACTTCAGGCAGTGCTTCGAAGAATGTTGTTGTCAGTGCTCCTTCGATGGGGGGCGACAGTGGAAGCGGCGGGGGCGGCGGTGGAGGTGGAGGCGGCGGGGGTGGCGGAGAATTAGTTCCCCCAAAAAAAGGAGGCTCATCTGATTTGCCTATAGTATTTTCAGATTTACCTCAAGTAATCTTAAAGAGAGGCACTAGCGATATGTTTGAGTTTGAGATAACAAATAATGGTAAGTCCTTTTTGAATAAATGTGTTTTAATCTTTGAAGATTTTGCTGGAACCTGGTTTAGTAATGATCAGCTTAAGGGGCTTAGCCCAGGGGAAAAATTTACTTACGATGTGAAGGTTTTTGTTCCGGAGAGTGCCGAACCGGGGAATTATAATGTGAGGGTTGTGGCTAAGTGTGATGAGAGTTCTATGGGCAAAGACTTTTCTGTGACTGCTTATAGAAATGCATTTGAGGCAGAGATTGTCGATTATGAAAAAGTTGAAAATAAACTGGAAGTCACCTACTCCCTTGTCGAGTATGCCGGGGTGGAGCATGATATTTCTCTGGAATATGCTTTGGTGGATTTTGATGGCGTTTCCAGGTATATTGGTGAAGGGAAGGTTAAGCTAAGTGCTAGCGAGAATAAACAAGAGAAAGTTTCTTTTGAGCTGCCCAAAGACTCTTTTGGAGAGTTTGTCTTTAAGATGGTTTTTGATGATGGCACGATACAAGCGAATGTTGAAAAAAATATATTTCTCCCTTCTCAGAACGGTTTGACTGGTTTTGCGATATCTGATGAGAACAAGCGTACGCTCTCTTATGTGGGCATAGGGGTTGTTATAATTATCGTCTTGATTGTTATTGTTTCTTTAGTTAGAATGTTTAAACGCAGGGCGAAGAAGAAGGAAGTTTTGCGGTCAGGGCATTTTGATAAAAAGAAGAGCCATAAGAAGTTGATGGAATTTGAACTTTAGGCAGATTTATATAAATTGGTTTTTTTCTTATTTTATGAAGAGGGATATGTTTGCAATTGCTTTCTTAGGGATTTTCCTATTGGTGGTGGTGCTGTTTTTTGTTGTGTTTGCGGTCATTTCGGCTAAAGGTGTTGACGATGGCTCCAGAAGCGCTTTGTGGGCTGCTTTGACTATCCTGATACTGCTTTTTGGGGTTATTGGGATTTCTTTGTTTCTTAATAGGGAAAGACATTAGAAGGCTCTGTTGAAAATCTGTTTTTGATGATTTGGAATTCCCACAAGAATTTGGCTTATCAGCCAAAATCCCACCCTTTCCATGCCATTCCCCTTTGCCCCAATCAGACAATAATTCCAAAACCCATTTATAACTATCGGAGATACTGAAGTTAAAAGAAACCTTTATAAACGAAGTCATTTATAAACGGGTAAGGTTTGCATATGGCTGTTCAGAAAAAGTCTGATTTGAAAATTCAGAATATTGTTGCGACAACTTCCTTGGGAAAGCCGGTTTCGCTGACTAAGCTTGCTAGGACTCATTCTAATACTGAATACAATCCTGAGCAGTTTCCAGGGCTGGTTTTGAGGGTTAAGGAACCTAAATCGGCTGTTTTGGTATTTTCTTCCGGAAATTTGGTTTGCACGGGGACGAAGAGCGTTGCGCAGGTTAAGCAGGTAATCGAGGCGGTTATTAAACAAATTGCAAAGATAGGCGTTAAAATAACGGATAGACCAAAGATTACTGTTCAAAATATTGTTGCTTCGGGGAGCATTGATTTGAGTTTGAATTTGAATGTTTTGGCGCTGCAGTTGGAAAATACAGAGTATGAACCTGAGCAATTTCCAGGACTTGTTTACAAACTTGTCGATCCGCCGGCGACGTTTTTACTGTTTTCTAATGGGAAGCTGGTTTGCACTGGAACAAAGGACAAGAATCAGCTCGAAGAAAGTATGAGGCAGCTGAATAAGAATATCAAGGAAGCTGTGAAGAAGTAGTTTTATAAATGCGCAGGCTTTTATAAATTAAGGTGACCATGGTTCGTAAGTCTAACGGAAAACTGCTGAGGGATGATTTTGGAGATTCTATTTATGAAAGTTTTGAAATGAATGATCGGTCAAACAAGGTGACAACTCTTCTTGAGTTTATGATTTATTTTGTTGGTTTTCTTGGGACGCTGTTGGCGCTGCAGCAGGCATATCAGATTTGGTTTAATGGGGTTGTGATTGGTTCGTTGATTTCTTGGATAGCTTTGGCAGTATTTACTCCATTTTGGATTTTTTATGGGGCGATGAATAAGAAGTTTTCTTTGGCGATGACTTATGTCGTTTGGTTTGTCAGCACTTTGCTGGTTATTATCGGGATTTATGTTAAGGGACAAATCTAGAAGAACTCGCTAATCTTTTTTTGTTTGCCGAATTCTGCAAGGAGTTTTGATATTTTTGTGTAGTTTGTTATTGGTTGTTTTAATCTTGTTTGGATGTCTCTTAATGCGTCTTTCAATGTGGGGAATTTTCTTGCAGGTTTTAAGAACGCTTCGCGGGACGTTTGGCGGAGAATGCCGACGCCCAACGGAGCGGTGTACTCTGGCGTGATTTCTCTGAATACGAGGCAGGAACATTGGCGTTTTATTGTGTCGAGATATTCTGTCAATGCTAAGCGATTTGCGTAGTATGCGCCGGTTACTGAGTCGGCGTATTTTTTTCGAGGGAAGAAAGATTCGTAGTCGTGCCAGACTCCTGAAGAGCACAGCGAGTGAATCGCGCTGGCAGCCCCACCATCCAGCGCCCCAGCCACCCGCCCTAGAGAGTGCTGCGCTGTCAGTGAAATTTCTATGACTTCGAAGGACCATTTGCCTGGGAGGAGGAGAAAATTATAGTGATTGCCCAGGTATTCTGCTGTGAAGACCATGAATTCAGAGAGTTCTTGGAAGTACCTTATTTTTGAGAGTTTTTCTTTTGAGAGCGTGTCGTCGACTGCTGTGATTGACCATCTTGTGGGGACGAGCTTGCGGTTTTTTGTCAGGCCGAGAAGTCCAGCAGAGAGGATTTTTACTAATGATGAATTCGGGATGTTTGATTTGTGCAGTTCTACGAGAGCGGGGGCTGATTTTACTTCGCCGTCTGAGATTAGATAGTCAACCTTCTTTTTTACTGGGGCGTTTTCTTCTAGTCTAACTTTTTCGACTGGGGCGGCTTTTGGAATGACTGGGACGCGGGTTTCTCTTTCTGGGTTTTTTGAGACGGGTTTTTTGAGTTTGAATTCTGTCCCTACGGATTTGTAAGTCATTGCAACTTCTTGCATCACAGGCAGGAATTTTTTGTCTCGGGGTTTGTAGATGTTAGACTGAGTGCGACCATAAATGAGTTTGTTTCTCATCGACAAAATGCTAAGAA
Organism: Nanobdellota archaeon; assembly: GCA_018816205.1. GTDB lineage: Archaea > Nanobdellota > Nanobdellia > Pacearchaeales > GW2011-AR1 > UBA73. The sequence goes on along the minus strand of JAHIWJ010000120.1, from coordinate 7,067 downwards.
TTGGGAGTTTTCTCTCGTGCCAGAGCTCTGGGGAGGACATTACTTCGGTGTTGCCGTGCTCTGTTGGAGATAAAATGCCGGTGTAGACATTAGGGTAGTTCCATTTGCCGACGAAAATCTCCGGCGGGGATGAGCCAGAGAATTCTGTAAGGGAAATAGATTTATTAAAAAGCATTGAGTGCTTTTTGCAATTTTCTTCACCGCAGATTTTACATTTCATGCGGAAATTACAAAGGAGAAGTATTTAGGGATTGTTGTTATCCTTTGAGTTCAGATATTCCTAGCAGAATGAAGAGAACTCCAATCATTAAAATGAACCAGAAGATTCCGCCCTTTAGGAATGTCCAGGCAGGGCTCCAGAAATTGAAGTTAATTCCCCAAGCAGTCCAGGTCTGCGAGTAGAAAGCTAGGATTATCGCACCTATTACCAAAATCAATCCGAGGAACAATTCAGCCCATTTATTCATGGTTTATCATTGGAAAAAGATTATTTAAAGATTTTGCAGGTTTTTTTCACTACTTTTTTTGATGAAATTGTTTAACTTCAGTTTTGATTGAACCTTTAGAATTGTTTATAAGTCTGGTTTTTTACTACTGTAATACATAAAACTGTAAGGCACGCAATTGGACAACCGCTCTGTGGCTGTTGTCTTATCATATGCGCTCACTACGTTCGCTATGCGCGCCTTGGTAATAACATGACAAAAAGTTCGATAATGATTGATCTTGATGATGCTCGGAGTGAGAAGATAGCAGAGGTTCTGTCGAATAAGACGTCTAAGAAGGTTTTGCAGGCGTTGGCGGAGGGCGAGAAGTCTGCGAGCGATGTGTCTGGGATGCTTGGCGTTCCTTTGAATACTGTCACTTATAACTTGAAGAAGCTGGTTGAGGCGGGTTTGATTGAACGAAGCAAGGGGTTTTTCTGGAGCAGGAAGGGAAAGAAGATGGAATTGTATAAGGTTGCGAACAGGAAGATAGTTATTATGCCGAAGCAGATGGTTAAGAGTGTAATTCCTGTTGTGATTGTTGCAGGTATTGCTGCTATTGGGATAAGGTTTTGGACGGCTGCGAAGATTCAGTCTGGCGAGTTGATTAATTCTTTTGGTAATGACGGGGGTGTTTTGAGAGCTACTCAAGAGGCGGCTGAGGTCGGAGCGGCTGCAGCGCCAAAAACCATGGCAGATGCTTCCCAGAGTGTTGCTGGATTGTGCGGCAACGAAGCGATTATGAATCTTGCTCAGAGTTCTTGGCTGTGGTTTTTAATCGGAGCGTTGTTTGCTTTGTTTATTTATTCGATTTTGAATTGGAGGAGAAAATGATTATGGGTTCAAATCATTTTGAAGTTATTGAAGGGTTTAAATACAAAGAGGTTTTGTAAGGGAAATGAAGGAAGAAATGAAGAACATTTTGGTTGTGGGAAGTTTTTTGGTAGCGGCGATAGTATTCTTGGTTGCTACGCTTTATTACAATCCGGTTAAACCAGATGTAACTACCGGGGATGTTGGAACTTTTAATTCTATTGAAGAGATAAGGTCTTTTTTAGAGACGAATACAGAAAGCAATGGTTTTTATTCTGCAAGTTTTGCAATGCAGGAGTCGATGGCTAAGGATTCTGCTGTGGCGATGCCGAGCGCTGCGGGGGCAGATTCTGGGGCTGCTGCAAGGCAAGAAAGTGCTGATGAATATTCTCAGACAAATGTTCAGGTTGAAGGGGTGGATGAGCCGGATATTGTGAAAAACGACGGGAAGTATATTTACACAGTTAGTGGAAACAAGGTTGTGATTGTCGAAGCTTATCCTGCGGATGAGATGAATATTGTCGGGGAAGTTGATTTTGATAAAGATAATGTTATGAACATTTTTGTTAACGAAGACAAGATGATTGTTTTTACGCAAAAATATGAATATGTTGACACTGGTTTGCCTTGCGGAGAGATTTATTGGGGAGTTAGGTGCGGAGGGTATGGTCGTGAAAGTACGATTGCTTATATTTATGATATCTCTGACAGGAGCGCACCTGAACCGGATAGGACAGTTTCTTTAAGCGGGAATTATGTTGATGCGAGGATGATCGACGATTATGTTTATCTGATTTCTAACAAGTATATTTATCAAAATAGTTTTGATTTGCCTTTTTATGAAGTTAATGGAGTGAAGACGGACATAGCTCCGAAGGACATTTATTACTTCAGGCAGAATGACCAGAATTATGTTTTTGATACTATTGCGGCAATTAACGTTGACAATGGAGATTTTGAGACAGAGACTTATCTCATGGGGGCCTCGACGAATGTTTTTGTTTCTGCGGACAATATTTATTTGACTTATCAGAAAACATTGAGCCAGCAGTACATTATCGGAAGGTATCTGGATGAAATTTTGCTGCCAGAACTGCCGAGAGATGTTGCTAATGAGATAAGAGGTGTTTGGGATAATGGCGGCAAGACCATGCAAGAGAAGGAGCAGGAGATAGGAGATATCCTTGGTAATTATATGATTAGCCTGGACGGTGAGGAGATGTTGTTTGAATTCCAGAGCAGGCTGGAAGATAAGGCATTCGAGTTTTTCAAGGAAATTCAGAGGGAGCAGGAGAGAACGATTATTCATAGAATAAATGTTGACGGTTTGGATATTGAGGCCCAGGCTGTTGGAGATGTGCCTGGTAGGGTTTTGAACCAGTTTTCTATGGATGAACATGATGTAACTTTCAGGATTGCCACTACGACCGGCGGGTGGGACAGAAACGCGAATGAAAACAATGTTTATGTTTTGAATCTTGATTTAGAAGAGATTGGAAAGGTTGAAGGTTTGGCTAAAGGAGAGCAGATTTATTCTGCGAGGTTCATGGGCGAGAGAGTTTATATGGTTACTTTCAGGCAGACTGATCCTTTGTTTGTGGTTGATTTGAGTGATGCAGAAAATCCTCGAGTTGTGGGCGAGTTGAAGGTTACAGGATATTCTGGGTACCTTCACCCTTATGACGAGAACCATCTTTTGGGGATTGGGATGGAGGCAACAGAAGAAGGAAGAACTCAGGGAGTTAAGGTGAGTTTGTTTGATGTCTCGGATATGGAAAATCCTGAGGAAATCGGGAAGTATGAAGTTGATGAGAGATGGAGCAGTTCGGAAGCGATATATGACCATATGGCGGTTTTGTTTGACAAGACGAAGAATTTGTTGGTGATTCCTGTTTCTTACAATAAAGAAATAGCTGTGGCAGGACAGAATTGGCCTCGATATGAGAATTGGCAGGGTGTTTATGTCTTTGATGTTGATTTGAATGGGATTGAACTGAAAGGAAAAATTACGCATAACGAAGACGAGAATGGAACAGATTATTGGTATGGGGGCGGGGATTATGTTCGGAGGTCTTTGTATATGGATGATGTGCTTTATACTCTCTCAAATTCTAAGATAAAGGCGAATGAGCTGAATGATTTGAGTTTTGTTGGTGAAGTGGAGTTGCCATTTGGGTCTGGTGGCAGGCCGATTTATTATGCGACTGGTGGGGGCGGAGTTGCTGGGTCGGCGATGGTTGAGTAAGTTTATATATCTCTTTAACTTTTCTTATGGATGTTAACAGAAAAACAGCTCCAGGAGGTTAGAGGGCATCTGGAGGGTGCTAAAAATCCTGTTTTTTATTTTGATAACGACACTGATGGGCTGTGTAGTTATGTGCTTCTGAGAAGGTTTCTTGGAAGGGGCAAGGGAGTTGCGGTGCGGAGTTTTCCGGGGCTTGATGGAGGGTATGCGCGGAAAGCCAAGGAGTTGAATGCAGATTATGTTTTCGTTCTGGATAAGCCGGTTTTGTCTAAAGAGTTTGTTGATCAGATTGACGGACTTGGGCTGCCTTTAGTCTGGATAGATCATCACGATGTTCCCAGAGAGGAATTTGAGAAAGATTTTAAAAATATTTTTATTTTTAATCCGGCGAGGAATGCTGGAAAGGAAAGGAGCGAGGAACCGACGACTTATCTGTCTTATCGGGTGACTGGGAGGAAGGAAGATTTGTGGCTTGCGGTAGTTGGCTGTATTGCGGATCATTTTTTACCGGAATTTGTTGACGAGTTTAGGGAGCATTATCCTGAATTTTGGGGCGAGGCGAAGGAGCCGTTCGACGCTTATTTTAGCACGGAAATTGGGCGGATTGCGATGGCGTTGAATTTTGGTTTGAAGGATTCTGTTACGCATGTTGTGCAGCTGCAGAATTTTTTGGTTTCCTGCAAGGGCCCTAGTGAGGTTTTTGCCGAGGGGTCTTCTAATTATTCTTTTAGAAAGAAATATCTGGATGTTAGGAAAAAATACGAACAGCTTATTGAGCGGGCTAAGAATTTTGTCGGAGAGGATATTCTATTTTTTGAGTATGGGGGGGAGTTGAGCATTAGCTCTGATTTGGCGAATGAGCTTTTTTATAGAAATGGAGGGAAGTATGTGGTGGTGGCTTACCGGAAAGGGGATGTTTCTAATTTGTCTTTGAGGGGAAAGAATGTTAAGAAAATTTTGGAGAAGGTTTTGAAGAAGGTGGATGGCAGCGGGGGCGGGCATGACGATGCGGTGGGGGCGAGGATAAGGGCTTCGGATTTGGGGAGGTTTAGAGAAGCTTTTGGGGAAGTGATTAGAAAATGATTTTTAGAATTTTAGTTAAAGGAAGAGTGCAGGGAGTGAATTTCAGGAGCATGACACGGAAGTTTTGTTTGAGCAATTTGATTAAGGGAAGTGTTTGGAATCTGGACAATGGGGATGTCGAGATATTAGCTCAGTGTTCTGAGGAGGAAAAAGACACTTTGGTTTTGTGGTTGAAATCTAACCCGGGGTTCTCTAGGGTTTGGGGTGTTGACGTCAAGAAAATTAAGAGTCAGAGGGATTTTGAAGGGTTTGAAATAATTAGGAAAGGGAACTTTTTAATTGACCGGGGGAAGAGTGCTAAGAACCTTGTGAAGAGATTTGGCAGCAGGTAAGTTTTTGGGCGGCTTGGGGTTCCCTAAGATTTTGCTTTCAGCGAAAGTCCCACCCTTGCCACGGCCACACCAGCCCCAAATTTATGATAGCAGGCCACTCAGAAATTCTAAAACTTTAAAAAGCGTTTTTTCATTCTTAGAACATGGAAAAAACACTTCCGGTTCATGTGGCTTTGATTCCTGACGGGAATAGAAGATGGGCTAGACAGAGAAATATGAAGCCGTGGGAAGGGCATGCTAAGGCAGGAACTTTTGATAATTTGAATTCTTTACTTCAGGAGGCAAGGAAGCTTGGTGTGAAGTATATTTCTTTTTGGGGTTTTTCTACGGATAATTGGAAGAGGGAGAAGAAGGAAGTTGATATTATAATGAGAATAATCCTCAAAGGATTGAATGAATTTGACGAGAAGTTGCAGAAGGATTTGAAGTTTGTCCATGTTGGTAGGAAAGACCGGTTGCTGCTGAAGCTGGTTGAGAGAATTGCTGATTTGGAGAGGAAGACTAAGGGTCATGAGGGTTTGTGCATGATTTTGTGTTTGGATTATGGCGGGAGGGACGAGATAATTCGAGCGGTTAATAAGTTGTTGAAAGAAGAGAAGAAGGAGATAGATGTTGAAGGATTCAAGAGTTATCTTGATACTGATGGGCTGCCAGATCCTGATTTGATTGTCAGGACGGGTGGGGAGATGAGGATGAGTGGATTCATGCCGTTTCAGTCGGATTATGCCGAGTTGTATTTTACTGATTTGTATTTTCCAGATTTTGATGCGAAGGAATTGAGAAAGGCGGTCGATTGGTATTACAAAAGAGATAGAAGGTTTGGCGGGAATTCTGGCGGGAAAAGGTAACGTTCGAGAGAAGTTAAGAGAATAGTTCAGTGAAGTAATCTATCTTGTATTCGTCAAAGATTATCATAGAGTCGTAGTTTTTGATTACATCTGAAAATTTTTCTTTTAGTTCGAATAGGGTTTTTTTGAAGTCTTCTGTCGAATGAACATGGAGGTCCAACATTAGGTTGTAATTTCCGATTGTTTGGGTTGCGTAGTAAACTTTTTTGTTTGAGCTGCAGAATTCGACGAATTCTTTTCTTCTTTTTTCATTTGCTGCGGAGAATTGAATCAGGAGAAGGTGCCATTGGTAGCCTAGTTTGTTTATTTCTATTTTGGGTTTGAAGGATTCAATTATCTGTTTTTTTGTTAGTTCTTTTAGGCGGTATCGGATTGTGTGGATTGGTACTTTTATTTTTTCTGAGAGGTTTACGATTGAAAGGCGGGCGTTTTGAGAAATTGTTTTAAGTATTGTTTTGTCTGTTTCGTCCAGTTTTGTCGATGTGGTCTTTTCTGTTTGGGATATGCTCTTGGAATTTTTTTGTCCGAGGAATTTGTAGCCAAAGTGCTCGGCAGTTATCAGGTTTGCGAATGCATATTCGTGGATGTGATTGTTGCAGGTTGCGAGGATGTCGTTCAGGTGATTGTCAAACTCTGAGCTTGATCTTGCGTAGACCAGCAGAACTGCATCCCATTTTCCGGTTCCGCTGACGAGCCAGCCAATGTAAGGCTTGTTTTTTATTTTTTCGAGGAGCGCTTTTTCTTCCTTTTCGTTGACACTTTCTAGCTGGAGGAATACATAATGGGAGTTGAACCCGATTTTGCCTACATTAATTACGGTGTAAAAATTATTGATTATGCCTTGCTTGATTAGATTCTTTATTCTGTAGTTGACGACTTGTTTGTTTAACCTTGCTTTTTTTGCTATTTCGGAGTCTGGTGAGCGGGCGTTTCTGTCCAGCTCTGCCAGGATTATTCTATCTTTCTCAGTTAGTGCCATTTTTAGATTATACGACAGGAAGTATTTAATATTTGTCATTTTGTCAAATTTTCTTGTGATAAATTCTAAATATGTAACATTTTGTTACTCATGTATGACAAATAAAAAATTAAGACATATCTTATGCAGTGTTGCATAATAATTAATCTTTAAGAATTATCATCAATGCCTTTTTTCCAATGTGTTTTTTCGGAGCAACAACACTCGCACCATTCCCAGAAGGGGCGACTGATCTCTCATAAATTTCTTCCACATCATCTTTGATTGTGATTTTGCCATTTT
>JAHIWJ010000008.1 GCA_018816205.1 Nanobdellota archaeon | reverse complement strand
TATGTGCCTGGTGTAAGTGCCAGATCGGGGAGACTACTGTACCGAACTCTCACGGGATATGTGAGCTGTGTTTAGCAGCAGTAAAGGCTGAACTGCGGGGGAACATGATTAACGACCCGGTGTCGGGGGAAGGAGCATGAAATATATGTTTGAAGATCAAATAAACTTAACGTCAAAGGCAATTGAAGGTATGGAGCGAGCCCTGGCTGAGGATTTTGGGCATGTTGAATTCCCCGAGCGCATGGCTTGGGTAATGCTTCGATTGCGGCACATAGAGGACACGGAAGAGTTTTTCCCTATGGGGAAGTGGGGGACGATACAGTCTATCGAAAGTCAACTTGAAAAGGCTGCGAAATACTATGCGGCCCGGTGTCGAGGGGGATAACAAAATGGATTATCAGGAGTTCTTGCGGGAAAAATCAAACATAGGAGCAATGCACGGTTTCCAACCTATTTTTATGCCTGATTTTCTATACGACTTCCAAAAGGATTTGGTTGATTGGTCTATCCGAAAAGGTCGATCTGCCATATTCGCAGACTGTGGACTTGGAAAAACTCCAATGCAACTCGTATGGGCCGAGAATATCGCCAGAAAAACAAACGGAAATGTATTGATTTTAACACCTTTGGCGGTATCAGCACAAACACTAAATGAGGCCAAAAAGTTCGGAATAGACATTTCCAGATCCAGAAACGGAAGCGTAAAGAAAAATATAACCATCACAAATTATGAAAAACTTGATCACTTCGATCCAAAAGATTTTCAAGGGGTAGTGTGCGATAAATCCAGCATTCTGAAAAACTTCAATGGCATTAGGCGACAAGCGATAACTGAGTTTATGAAGAAGATACCATATCGTCTTTTATGTACCGCCACGGCAGCCCCAAATGATTATATCGAACTCGGCACCTCAAGCGAGGCCCTCGGAGTTATGGGTTTTATGGATATGCTCGGAAGATTTTTCAAGAATAACCAAAGCAATTGTGCCTTGAAGACGAAATATCGGCGTTTTGGTGATCATATGCCACAGTGGCGCTTTAAAAAACATGCCGAGATTCCCTTCTGGCGGTGGATAAGCTCATGGGGGAAGGCAATGCGAAAACCTTCAGATTTGGGATATGATGACAGGGATTTCATATTACCGGAATTAATTGAAAGAGAAACTGTCATCCCACATTCGAGACCGTTAAACGGAAAATTATTTGTTGAACCAGCATACACTTTAAAGGAACAGCGGGAAGAACGAAGGGCGACTATCAAAGAGCGGTGTGAGTCTGTTGGAGAGAAGGTAAACGGCAAACAGACTGCCTTGATTTGGTGTCATTTGAATGATGAAGGGGATTTGCTTGAAAAAATCATTCCTGATTCAAAGCAGGTCAAGGGATCCCAGTCTGACGACAAAAAAGAAGAAATATTTATGGCATTTTCAAGCGGTAACTTACGAATCCTTATTACAAAACCAAAGATAGGGGCGTTCGGTATGAATTGGCAACATTGCTCTCACGTGTCTTTTTTCCCGTCTCATTCATACGAACAATATTATCAAGCAGTTAGAAGGTGTTGGAGGTTCGGCCAAGTAAACCCGGTAGTTGTTGATATTGTAACCACTGAAGGAGAATTCAAGGTACTAAAAAACCTGAAAAGAAAAGCGAAAGCGGCTGACAAGATGTTCACAGAATTAACTTACTATATGCGAAATGCTTTAGAAATTAAACAAGAAGAGTATGAAATAAAGAAAGTAGGAGTGCCAACATGGATGTAAACGACCAAATTTTGACAGATAATTATGCAATATATTTAGGGGATTGCGTGGAAGTGATGGATGGATTTAAGAAAGAGAGTGTTCATTTGTCACTATATTCACCTCCGTTCGGCGGCTTATATCATTATTCCAGTTCCGAACGTGATCTATCAAATTGCAGCGATTACGATCAATTTTTTAAGCACTATGAGTATGTTGTAAAGGGCCTATATGAATTGACTTTGCCGGGCAGGATAACTGCGGTTCATTGTATGGACATACCGAGCGGAAACTCAGGAAAGGATTATCTCATGGACTTTCCGGGAGATGTTATCAGGCTTCATAAGAAATTGGGATTTGAGTATATAGCCAGATATCACGTTTGGAAAGAGCCGCTTGGGGTTAGAAATCGCACAATGGCGAAGAATCTGGCACATAAAACCATCGTTGATGATTCCAGTTTATGTACCTGTGCATCCGCTGATTATCTCCTGATATTTAGGAAGAAAGGGGATAATCCGATACCAATAGCACATCCTTCCGGCCTTTTAGATTATGCAGGGTCAAGAAAAATTCCCAATGATCTAATACCATATAAAGGATGGACCGGGAACCAGATCGAAAACAGATATTCCCATTGGATCTGGCGACAATATGCCTCTGCTTTTTGGGACGATATAAGGCTTGGGAGGGTATTGCCTTATAAAGAAGCGAAAGATGAAGAGGATGAAAAGCATGTTCATCCTCTGCAATTAGACGTTATCGAACGATGCGTCATTCTTTGGTCAAATCCTGGAGAAATTGTCTTTACACCTTTTATGGGTGT
>JAHIWJ010000119.1 GCA_018816205.1 Nanobdellota archaeon | reverse complement strand
CTCCATCAAAGCAGTCCAAGCATCAGGTGCAATCTGAGAAGCAGAAGCAGCCAAAGCTTCAACATAAGCTCTCGTATGTTCATTCTCACCACGCAACAACCTTTCATTTCTAACAAGACGAGCCAACTGAAGTAAGTTAATCTTCCACGCATACTTAGTATCCTGATCAACACCCAGAACACTCCTCGAAAGCTCTCGTGCAAAATCATGTCTTGAAAATTCCCCATACTGTGCAAAAGCCTTCTCTCTATTCTCTAAAAGAATTCTTTGAATCTCTGCAGCACGATCTTCAACTCTTTCTCCCTTCAAAACTCCTGCAATTGCATCAACAGTAGGCAAATGAAAAGTCTCAACAGGCTCAGAATACCTCAAAGAAGTTTCATTCAAACTAACAGAAGTAGGATAAACTAAATCCAAGGCAGTTTCTATAGGCGACCTAATTATCCATCTACCCAAAACAGATGTAAATGGCTCCGTTATACCCTTAGCAATCAAATGCTCAAAAAAAAGCTCCCTGTCAGGATTCTCTGGGAAAACCCCTCTTCCAGCTCCAGCAGTAGCAACCCTCTCAACTGTACCATCACCTCCTTGATAATCAACTAGTTCTATAGTTCCATGACTATCAACCGTGTGAGAATAAAATAATTCTTGCTCAGCACCCTCAGAAACAAACCTCTTAGTCACACTAAACCCCTGAGGTGCTCGTTCAATTTCTCCAGTTCCTCCTCCAAGCCCCATCTATCAAAAAAAACAATTTCCTATTTAAACAAATAGCCAAAACAAACTATATCTTCTATTCTCATTATATCCAACGAACAAACCTATATTTCTGCCCACCTAAATGTTTTATAACCTCAGACTCTAAAAACTGGACGATGGTTGAAGAAAGAAGTGATATAAGTATTCAATATGGTTTGCAAATAACTACTGAAGCAGAAAAGCTAGGCATTTTAAAACCAAACCATGAAAGAAGAGGTTTTTACATTGTTGTAGACGGCCTTGATGGCATCGGAAAAGGAGAAGTAATTAGGTCACTTAAGGCCTTCGAAGAAAGACAAGGCCGAGCGGTGTTCGACACAATTTCTGCAAGTAAAGCACGAAGGAAGGGGTTACCCGAACTCTCAGATTTTTGGGCGCCTCCTGAAACCTATTACGACTCAATTATAGTAGCAGAACCAACTTACGCAGGGATAGGTCACAACATCAGACAAGAAATAATTGCAAGAAACGGCCGCAGCTACACTGCAGAAGACGAAATTCAAGCATATTCTCTGGACAGACTAATGCAACTGAAACGCGTAATAATTCCAGCGCTACAAAACGGACTTAATGTAATCAGCAGCAGATGTTGCGCCTCAACACTCACATATCAGTCAGTAAGAGCCGAAGATGAAGGCCAAGACACAGAAAGGATAAGACAAAGAATTCTAGCCCATGCAGGAAACCAACTTCAATTGGAATGGGCTCCCAACCTTCTGATAATTCCAACAATCGATAACCCTGATGAGCTCATGGAACGGCTGCGCAGGAGAAGCGACATCCGAAAAGAAGACAATGCAATTTTTGAGGACGTTAAATTCCAAGAAAGACTTAAGCCATTATTCGAAAGTGTATGGTTAAGAAAAATATTCCAAAACAGAGGGACTCTGGTGGGTTATATCGATGCTGGAAAAAGTGTACATGAAACCCAGAGACAAGCCGTTGAAGTTTACAGAAACTTCTTAGAACTTAGTAAAAATTAGTCTTCCAGCAGCACCGCCGCCGCAATCACAGTCGTCCACATCCCGTCTTTATTTCCCTCAGCAGACTGCGTATATTCAGTCGTCTTCAAAATCTGCCCGCTTGCTTTGTAAACCTGTTCCCTCTCATCCCACGCAGTGTTAATATCAAATTCTATTCCCAAGGTTGTAGCTAACATTGTAGCAGCCAAATCTTCGGCATAATCGCCAGTCTTCTTAGCTGTCTCTCCAAAAGCATGATGCTCAGACAAATACCCGTACTGATTTGTCCGGTCTTTCGGTACAGCAACTCCTATCGAAGCACTCACCAAGCGATTAGGTTCGTTCGTCTCGCTCCGAGCCATCACACAGAAAGTAATCTGCCCCGGGCTCAAACCCTTCAGTCCTTCTTCCTTAGAAACAATCTTGCACCCTGGAGGCAAAATCGAAGAGACATAAACAAGGTTGCACTTTTCAATTCCTGCACTTCGCAAAGCCAACTCAAACGACGCCAGCTTATCCTTATGCACTCCAACGCCCTTCGTCAAAAACATTCTTTTGGGAACCATGAACACAAGATAAAAAATAATTCTTTTTAAAACTTTCCCCAAAGAATTAAACAAACAATCATTTTTTATAATCCTTAAATTAAGTAATGAGATGGACAACCAATATCTAAAAAACATAAAATCAGGAATCAGGGTCCAAATCATCACAAGCCAGCACAAACTCTCAACAGGCATCGTCGAAGAAATCGCAGCACGAAACCAATTCCACAAAGACGGCATCATGGTCCGATTAAAAAACGGGGACGTCGGCCGTGTGCAAAAAATTCTTCTGACAGAACAGCAGCAAAACGACCTCGATGCCCACGAACTTAAAAAAATTCTAGAAAAAGGAGAAACATTCAATACAGAATTCAAATCAGAAGCGCTCTGGAGCACGACTTACAACCCGCAACAGCTCAAGGAAGCAAAGTCTTTTGAAATCAGAGAGTACGGAACACGCGCCTCCAAGGTCATCATCGCCAAATCTCTCGCCGCATTTTTAAACTCCGAAGGCGGAAATTTAATAATCGGAGTAAAAGAAAAAAAAGACGAAGAAACATTTGAAATTGTCGGCGTCTCAGAAGACCTCGAAAAACTCCGCAGCAAAACAAAAGACGACTATCGTAGAATAATCATCGACGAAATAATCCGCACGTTCCTGCCTCCAAAAATATTCAACCATCTCAACGAATACATCGAAATGAAATTCGTGGATATCGAAGACAAAACGCTCCTCTGGATAAAAATCAAACCATCCG
>JAHIWJ010000118.1 GCA_018816205.1 Nanobdellota archaeon | reverse complement strand
GGAAAGCGGGACTAAGTATGACAGCCATCTTAAAATTTTTACCGTGGGCGATGATAGGAATATTCTGCTTTTGGGTACAGGGAACGGGAGGATTATTGTTGAAACTGCGGATGCATTAAGGGCCCAAGGAGGCATTAAGACAGTTGAAGAAGCTTCGCAAGCAGTACTTGATATAACGCACCAAGGATACTCTAAGGCCACTAAGGGTAAACCTGAGATTTTACCAAGAAGGGGGTTGGGAGTTGATTTCTTAATTGGAGGGCCTTGCAGGAATGACCTTGGTATGTCAAGGGTGAATACAACTGGGTTTCGTGGTGACAGGAGACATAACAGGTATGACGAGAGAGGAACTCATACTATTGAAGTGTCTAAAGGCAATTGGAATGGTACTTTTGATGGTTCTGCATGGGGACCTATTAATCGATATATCGAGGGCCAAGTAGAAGCTGGTAGGCCGATTATTGTTGAGACTATTCATGATGCTCTTGTTGAGATGCATGATTTGAGTTTGAGGGGCGCGCGCGATATTGGGGTTAACGATAAACTTCATTACGGCATTATTACTCCGGGTCGAACTGTGAGATTGGTTCATCCAGACTCTAAGTTTGGGGACACTGAAGCATATGTCGAACAGGTTGTTAGCCTGACTGGTTTGGATGTTGCTTCTGTTTTGATGGATCTAGATAGTTCTGATTCTGAAAGAAATTCTGCAGCTTTAGATTTGTCTTCAAGGATTGGCATTCTTACCGGTGGATTTTATTACGCTCTTGTTTCTGAACTGGGCGAGTCTTCTAATCTCAAGCAGGAATATACCGGGCTTTCTGAAAGGATTTTCAGAGACGCAGAATGCAACTCCAGATTTGAAGAAATCAGGAGAAGGAGACTTAACTCTCTTGCCCGTGTTCAGGAGGGAGTAGGGGCTCTGCTTTCCAGAGATCCGCAAAAGATGAGGGACTATATGACTGCTGCTGGCGAAAGAAGAAAAACCGAATTAGACAGACTCTTCGGAGAATATGTTGCGCCAAAACAGGACTAACTTAAATTTCGTCCTCAAGAATTTCAATGCCTTCGCCCACGACTTCAGAATAATCTTCGGTTTGGCTTTTTCGTTGAACTGGTTTTGCTCTGTCTTTTTCGCGGGCTTTTTCCATTATCTCTTCGGCTGAAAGGTTCTCTTCGGCTGAAAGGTCGAATTCTTTGCCGTCTTTTCTTAGGTTTATGCCTAACGTTTTTTGGACTTTGTTTATGAGGATGAAGTCGTTTGAGGGAAGTCTGCCGGATTCAATTATCTGAAGGTCGTTCTCAGAGACGCCGACCATTTTTGCGAGCTGTTTTCGCGTTATGCCCAGTCTTCTGCGGGTGTAACGGATTTGCCAGTGGAAGTTGTCTACGAGTTCGGACATGACTTGTTTTTCGCGCCAGTCGGGTTTGCTTTTGATGTATTCTGTTAGAGGTTTTGTGCGGTCTTCTTTGTGCTGAAAATAGGAAGGGGTTTGTGTTTTTTGAATTTGAATAGGAGCTTTTTTGAGAATCAACAGTCCTTCTCTTTTTGCGTAGTATTCTGGGACTTTCACTATCCTTCCATCTTCGATTGCTTCAACGAGCTTATTTGAGCCGGAATCCATGGATTATTGATGAAAATTCGGTTTTTATTGTTTGTTGGTGTTCAATATAATCTTTTCTGGTTTGCTTGAAAGGTACTCTCGGTAGATGACGCCTTCGAGTTGTTCGTAGTTATTTTGTTCGAAGATTATGTCCCTTAATTCTGTGAAGGTTATGTCTTTTGTGACGACCTTGTGCTCGTCGATTATTATCGCGGGGGCTTCTGTTAGGCTGTATCTTTCTTTTATCAGGTTGATTGATTCAAGTTCAAGATTGGCTGCTATTGGGATTAGAAGGATTGAGTTGCCGTATTCTCCTTTTATGTCAGTTAAAAGTCTTGATATTGCCGCCTGTCTTGCTTTTTTGTCGAAGTCTTCTGAGGCATAGTCGAAGAGGTAGACGACAGTGTGGTATTGCTGAGGGCATTTGTTTTTTGTTTCTATGCTGTGGGCCCAGAGAAGGGTTCTAAGGAGGTCGTATCTTCGGTGGACGATTTTTAGCTCGTCTGTGAATTTGCTTGAGGAGTCGTATTTTTCCAGGAGCTGTGCTTCCTGATAAATCCTATCAGCGAAGCTAAATGTGCTTTCGACTGCGAGATCACAGGAGACGTTGAATGTTTCTATGTTGAGGCTGCGGATTTGTTCGTCGAGTAGGCTGATTTCTGAGTTCATGAGGGCTAG
>JAHIWJ010000117.1 GCA_018816205.1 Nanobdellota archaeon | reverse complement strand
CACCGGGCTATTAATGATGGTCTGAAGTGTGTCCTCAAAAAAGAAACTGTCCCGCGTCCACGTGCGGCATGACTGCCGAACCTCTTCCTCTTCCATGGCCTGTCTAATGATGTCGGCGAATGTCATGGGGCCTCCTTTGGGCGGGGAGAGGGGCTGGTCCGGTCAGCACCTGAGCAAGGAGGGATCCTTTCTGTTGTGCCGCTGGTTGCAGTTTCATCTCCCCGCTGTATCATGGTTGGTCCTGGGTAGATTTTCGGTTAAGCTAAATAAATGTTAGTACCTAAATAAATCTTTTATCTGTTCTTTAATTTTTGGCATCTTAGAAACAAAGAATTCTAAACCTTCATTCGATGTTAAAAATTCTTTCTTTTTTTGCTTAATTGGTGTATTTAGGATATAGGCTTTAAGCATATTAAAAGCGAAAAGTGAATTTTGACGTCTTTCGGGTCCGCTGTAGTTTGGTCGCCCAGCTTCTAATATGTGATCTCTTAAAATCTTAATTGGACTACCACCGTTGAGATTATTTCCCGTAAAATAAGGTCTTACAAATTGTTCAGTTTCTTTGGGAAATATTTTAGCACTAATTACAAAACAACTTTGAACGGGAGTAATTCTTAGTGCCCTTTGGATACCTTGAGTTGAATTCTTAAAAACTAAATTCATCTCAGTTTTGAAAATATCCATTATTGATTTTTTCGCATGGCGGTCTACCTTTCTTGCCTTTCCGGCAAGAAGTTTTGCAATATGATTAGAAAGGGCTGATCTTTGAGCTGAATATTTTTCACCATAATGGATGGCTATGATATCGGCATCATTTCTTGGTTTGCCTGCATCCATATCAATCTGATCTTTTTTCTCTAACCCTTTTATTGCGGGAAACTTTATTGTCATTCCAGATAAAATCACGGCGCGTGTACGGTGTTGTCCATCATCTTGAATTCCGCCTGGTGCAAAAAATCTCATTGGATCTCCGATTCTTTCATTCCATAGGCCCCTTTTCATTAGGGAAGCGAAACCTTCAGCTGTTGAAAGATAAAAGGCGCGATTCACAATTTCACCAGTATTTTCCACATATTCTTTAACTTTAATTTCTATTTTCTGGGCCAATTTCGGAGTCATTATTACTTTGGCTTCTTCAAACGAATCATCATCTAACCATTGCATAAAATTGTTTTCGTTCAGGACTCTAATCTTTTGATACCCCATTTTAATTGCCCTCCCTTTTTATCCATTGTTTAAATTCTTTTCTTTCATCATCATCTGCGATAGACCAATAATATCTTAATTTCCCAAGTGTCTTTGATTTCACTAATTTTTTCGTCTTACTCTCCGTAGCTTTCTGTTTTGCCTTTTCCTCCTTTCTTAATTGTTTATCTGTTTTAGAATCCTGTTCCACGGCTTTTCTTGTAGCCTTGTACGCCTTGTTAATCGACATCTTTCCTTTTCTGACGGCATCTTTGACGTCGGGGGGGGCTTCCTTCTCAATCACTTCTGATTTACGGACGGTATTGCGGGAGACATTTGCAAGTCGACCTATTTCTTCATCAGTCCGTAAAGGGGACTCGTCAGAAATCTGACTAGTGGTTTTCCTTTCGTGTTCCTTGTCTTTTATTTTCTGTTCCACGATCGGCTTTAAGATCAAGGCAAGACGTACACGTTCATGCGGAGGGAGATTCCTTCTGGCAAGTTGATTGCGGATGATCCAAATCTTGGCTTCATCTTCGTTATCAAATTCCTTCTCCAAACATTTGAAGCCTATTTCATGCTTCTGGCAAAGCTCATAACGGTTATGCCCATCAAGGATCGTGTCGTTCCAGGTCACAAGGGCCTCCCGACATCCTTCGTCAAGGAGACTTTCTTCCAATAAGGAGTATTCTTCTGGGGAAATCGGCGGGATCAATTCATGGAATTCTGAGTTGATGGTTAGCTCTTTCATCAAGACCTCCTGTGATCTTGATTATATTGTACTGATTTTCAGTACCATTGTCAAGGGGGTGGGGACAAGAAAATGACTTTGTGAAAAGATTCTTTTGTGAGGGGAAAAATTTTTAGGTGGGGAAGGAAGTTCGATGAAATTTCGTTTTTTTCTGCTCGTTGGTGCCGTAGATTATAAATATCTCATTGAAGTTGTATTTCCAGCAGAACCACAAAATATAGTGTAAATTCGCGGAGTTTTCCCATCTTTGAATTTGACTATGATGGAATTTCCCAAGAGTATAATGTTCTCGATAATCCTTGGCGATGTCCCGCAATCCCAAATTTTCAGTACCTTTCCTGAGATTCTTGAGGCGAGTTACACAAGCTTTGCGATATTTTTTTTCAATCTCCATCTTGACAAACGTACCGATTGTCAGTACAATTAAAATTATGAATAGGGTGAAAGAGATAAGAATTTCAAGGAAAATACGACAATCTGACATGGCGAAGGACCTCGGCAAAAGCAGACAGTGGTTGTGTGATCTTGAAAACACTCGCCTGAAAGCGTACCGAGACCGAAAAATCGTAGCAGCCTATCTTCAAGTTCCGGAGGAGCTTCT
>JAHIWJ010000116.1 GCA_018816205.1 Nanobdellota archaeon | reverse complement strand
TGGAATCAAGAAAAATAATTATCCATTTTACTTGAAAGAGATGGAATTCAGATTTAATCACAGAAACGAAAGTGTTTTTAACTTGTTATTCGATATTTGTGTAAGGAGGCGAGTTTAGTGCGGAATAACACTAATCACCAAGAAAAAAAACAAGAAAGAAAAGTCGCTCCTTCGGCGAGCAATGAAATCATTTTCTAAAAAGAAATGAGATACAGAATTCATCGAAAAAAAAGCAACCCTCTGGAAATCCTAAGCCTGTTATCGACAACAGTCTGGGTAATTCTAGTCACAACAATAATCTCATTATTCGGCTTCATCGTTTTTGCATTCTTTCCAAATTATATAGATTACATCTCGCTCAAACCTGAAAACATAATGCACGGCAAATATCTCTGGACCCTCGTCACCCACATGTTCGTTCACGCCGGCTTTTTCCACTTGTTTGTCAACATGTTCTCGCTTTACTTCCTCGGAAGTCTAACAGAAAGAATCATCGGCAGAAAAAGATTCCTCTGGTTTTACATCCTTGCAGGTATTTTCGCAGGAGCCCTGACTGCATATCTCTCGTTCACATTCGGCAACACTGATTTAGGAATGCGGGTTCTTGGAAATCCAGCAATCCCCATGGTCGGCGCCTCTGGCGCAATCTTCGGCCTGCTGGGAATCTTAACAATCCTTATCCCGAGAACAAAACTATATCTAATCGCCGGACCTATCATTGTAATTCTCGCCCAATATCTCCTCGGAGCAATTCTCCCGGGAGCAGTCTCCATAATTAACATAGTTGCCACAGCCCTCATATTCATCATGCTGTTCTCCATCTTCTCCTTCAAGCCGGGAAGGAAAAACATAGCTCTGCCGATAACGCTCCCGCTCTGGGCTGCATGGATTGTCGCGATAATCCCCTTAGTCGCCCTAAGCATTTTTGTAGAGCTGCCAATCGGCAACATCGCACACTTCGGCGGCTTCATCGCAGGCATAATCTTCGGCCTCTACCTTAAATCAAAATACAAAAGAAAAGTCGAAAAACTACAAAGAATGTTCCGATGAAAACTAACTTCGATAACTTAGTCAGAAAAATAAATCAATTCGAGATAAAAGCAAAGTTCGAAAGAACGCCAAAAGAAAAGCTAACAAGATGGTTAAAAAAAGAAATTAAAGAATACGAAACAGCCAAAACAAAATCTAAAAAATCAGACAAACTCATCGATATCATCATACTATCAATGCAAATCGCAGAAAGAGAAAATATCTCACTCGATGCCGCCTGGAAGAGATGGTGGGTAAAATCTAAAAAATACTTAGAATAAAACGCGCACAAAACCCTTTTATACACATTGTCCTTTAAACCAAAATGAAAAAACAAAAAGAGAAAGGCCTCTCACTGAAAACTCAATTCAAAGAAGCCTGGTCCTATATTAAAGAATCAAGGGGTTACATTTTCATAGCAGTCGCCCTTTTCATCCTGTCTTCCATTGTCGGAGCCGTATTCCAAGAAGCGTTTGCTCCAATGATAAACGAAATCCTAAAAAACCTCATCGACAAAACTTCCGGCCTCAACACCCCCGAAATGATTTTTTTCATCCTCCAAAACAACGCCCAGAGCGCATTCCTCTCAATCTTCTTTGGGATGATATTCGGAATTTTCCCAATCATAAGCACAGTAACAAACGGCGTAGTCGTAGGATATGTCCTAGTCAAAGCAACCGAAATTGCCGGCATATCTTCTTGGTGGCGCATTCTCCCCCACGGCATCTTCGAACTCCCTGCCATCTTCATCTCGTTCGGCCTCGGCATAAAACTCGGCTTCACACTATTCCTCAAAAGAGAAGCCCGCACAAAAGAATTCAAAAAAAGATTCTACAACTCTATGAACACAATCCTGATGATAATCATTCCCTTGCTGATAATCGCCGCAATTATCGAAGGTGTTTTGATTGGGTTTCTGGAATAAAGTTATTCCTTAGCAATCTCCCAAAGAAAATAAAAATGTTTTCTGTAACTCTCGGCAACATCCTTATTCTCAATGATAATGGTTGTGAAAGGCTTATGAAAATCCATTATCGCTACTTTATTGCCATAAATAAAAGTCCGGGTTGGCGTAGTAAAGCCCTTGGGCAGATACCTAATTTCCGCCAGAGGATTAGGTGATTGAAACTCTCCACAAAACAACATCTTCCACTTAACTTTGTATTTTTTCTGTTCCCTGAAATGTTTCTCCAACTCGTAAGGATAATGTACTAAAAAAGGATCCTCGTCACTCCCAAAACCAAGCAATTCTTCTTTCTTCTTTCCAGCTTCCAAAGCCTCCCGCAAAGCTATCTTCGGCCCTTCCCCCCCTGTGTAAACAACCGTCCGATTTACCTCTTGCGCCCCCTTCCTCTTGGACTTCAATTCAGGCAAAATCTTCTCAATCTCCTTCTGCGCATCAGTCAAGCTGTCCTTCTTCTCCTCCAAAAAGTCAGAAAGCCTTTCAGGAGGTGTTGCATCATAATACTTAACTCCGTTCTTCACAACGTAACTCACTAACCCCTTATTCATCAGCCTCTGCAAAACCTCATAAACCTTAGAACTAGCAATCTTTGCCTTTTCCGTAATCTTGCCCGTCGAAGTCTGCCCAAGCTCCACAAGCGCCAAGTACACCTGAATTTCTCCTTCAGTCAGCCCTATTTTAGCCAAAATATCTTGTATCATATTGCACCCTAATCAGGGGGGAGTAATACTTATATAGCTTCCGGTTTGAGGACTTTTATGGAAAGACACAATGAAAGACGAATAATCCAAGTTGTTAAGAGAGCCGGAGCTAACTATCCCGAAAAAGCAAGTCAGCTACTTAGAGAGTTGGGACAATCTAGAAGAGGCATGCTCCATGAACTTGCTTATGAC
Source organism: Nanobdellota archaeon (assembly GCA_018816205.1). Classification (GTDB taxonomy): domain Archaea; phylum Nanobdellota; class Nanobdellia; order Pacearchaeales; family GW2011-AR1; genus UBA73. The sequence goes on along the minus strand of JAHIWJ010000116.1, from coordinate 3,322 downwards.
ATTAAGAGCATCACCTACCTTTTTGAAAAACTTGATGATGCTCACGCATTTGGCGACTTCTTAGATGAAAGATTAATCCCTTTCTCTACGCACCCTGCGAGAGATTACAATAGTAGCATAATTGGCCCTGCGCTGGTGGTGAGATAATGACAAAAGAAAAAACAAGAAGTAATGAAAGAAAAAAATTCAGAGACGTAAACGGAAATCCTATCAAACAAGGATTTTATGATGATTCAAGAGATCCCACACACCAGAATATGATATATCTAGAAAGATTCTGCCCTGAAACAGGACACTGGGAAGGTGTGGGAAATGACACTGCGATCCTCGATATGATTGGTGTAAAAGAACTAAGATATTACAGAGGTATAATGTCTAAAGAAGCGTTTTACTCAGCTATAGACTCTCCTGCTAGTTTCAGGCAATTAGGTAAGATAATTATCAGAAAAATTACTCGGAGAAATGTGCGATAATGGAAGAAACAAATAAATTAAAACAGCTAGTCACAACCAAAGTTCTCGAAGAAAGAGGCTACGCTCTAGTCTGGATGAGTGCAGGCAACAGCTACTTCAAAGAAGACATAATAGAAAAAATCCTTGACTTTACAGGAAAACACTTCTCCAAAACAATAGTCATGGCTCCAGATGAACCAGCCGAACACACCTTCAAAGCCCTCGGCTACGAAGGAAACGACATAAAAAGAAAAGCAAGGCTAAATGCCAACCGATTACAAAACAGAGCAATAAGAGTTATCTCAACACTTCAGGACAAAGAAAGATTCAAGGTCGTAGAGTGGATCGAAGAAATAATCCCAAACCAATTATATCAAAACAAATTAAAGGAAATCCAAAGTTTATACTCTACAAACGAGCAATTTAGAAAAGACGCTCTAGAAGCAACAACAAAAGTGCTGGAAAGCAAAACACAAAAACAAATCAATCTAAAAGAAGCAGCAAAAGAAGGAGTCAATTACTTACTAAAAGAGCTTGCTTTCGTTCTTGCAAGCCCAGAAATTTACAACACCCAAAAGATTACTTACATCTATCATCACGATTGGCCAATATTCCAAAAATTAATAGCTGGATTTTATGACAGAATAAAAAAACAAGACCTGAATTTTATAGTTTTCAAATAAAATCCCCACAACAAAACTTAAAACCCCCTTTTCCTACAAATTCTAAGGAGATAGTAAATTATGTACAGTAACCACCTAGGCGGGTGGGTTGGGCGCACATAATTCAAAAATAAAACAATGGAATCCCATTTAACAGAAAGAAACGTAGAAGAACTCGATTCTGAAATTGAAACAGAAAACATGCGCAAAATAGAAGCCGCACTCTTCCTTTCCGGCCGATTCATGAACATCCAGGAACTCATTACCATAACCGACGTCAACCCAATCCTCCTGAAAAAAATGCTCTCCGACCTCCAGGACAAATATAAAAACTCTGGCATAAACATTATTCAGCAAGAGAACACCTGGAAAATGGACGTCGCAGAAGACTTCCTAGAAATGGTTAATCGGCTGGCAACCGGCTCATCCGAGTTCACAAAAGCCGAGCAGGAGACCCTGGCCATGATTGCCTACAAGCAGCCGATGAAACAATCGGTGGTAATTAAAATAAGAGGCAACAAAGCTTACGACCACATAAAACAATTCGTCGAACTCGGGCTGCTGCACAAGAAAAAAATGGGACACACTTCAGAACTTTCACTGACAGAGAAATTCTACGATTACTTCCACCTAGCAAAAGGAGAACACCTCCCCACAGAGGAAGAAAATGAATCATATCCAACCACCAAGAACACTTAAACTAGACCCTCTGGCAAGAAAACAGCCATACTGATTTTCGTCAGGATTTGGGCGGCGACATATCTTCTATTTTTGGCACAGCATTCATTCTGATAATCTGCCGGTAAAATCCACCAACATAATAAATAAAAACGCTCTCCGTGACCTATTTCAATGATGCCAAATAAACCCAACTTCAAAAAAGGAGAAGAAAATGAACCTAACAACAATTGACGTAATATTCTTCATTTACATGTTCCTTGGACTTTACATGTCTGTTCTTCTTATCATGATTTACATCCCGAATAGAAAAAAAATGTTCTCTCACCCGCCATCAAGACCCGAGCCGGTCAGCATCATTGTCCCTTGCTACAACGAAGGTGAAACAATCGGCCGAACCATCGAATCCCTTCTCGAACTCGACTATCCAAAAGATATGATTGAAATAATCGTCGTAGACGACCTATCAAAAGACAACTCCGTAGAAATCGCAAGAAGATATGAAAAAAAATACAAAAACGTGAAGGTCATTGTCAATAAAAGAAACTCCGGCGGTGCTGCTGAGCCAACAAATATCGGAGTCAAAGCAGCCAAGCACAGTTACATCGCAATCACCGACGCAGATTCCTCGCCATCAAAAGATGCGCTAAAAAAAATGCTCGGTTTCATCCAGCAAGACCCGACCGTTGCTGCCGTAACCTGCTCGGTCCTGGTAAAAAACCCGGAAACCTGGTTCCAAAAACTCCAAGCGATAGAATACAAAATCATCGCGTTCACAAGAAGACTTCTCGATATAATAGACGCAGTCTATGTAACTCCGGGCCCATTCGCCCTTTACAGAAAAAAAGCACTAGAAGAGGTCGGCTACTTCGACCCGAATAATTTGACCCAAGACATCGAAATAGTCTGGCGCCTTCGTATCCACGGCTACAAAGCGCGAATGTGCCTTCCCGCCCAGGTTCACTCAGAATCTCCAAAAAAATTCAGACAATGGTGGCGCCAAAGAATCCGCTGGTCAATTGGCGGAACACAAACAAACTTCAGATACATGAAATACGCATTCAGCAACGGAATGTTTGGATTCTTCATCATCCCGTTCTTCACAACCTCCCTCTTCCTGGGCATGTTTGGCCTAGCGCTCCTAGCCTACCTACTCATAAGAAATGCTCTTCAAACCTACCTTGCGACCCAATATTCCATAGCTGCCCAAGCAACATTATTAAGATTCGACGAACTAACCTTCACCCCTTCAATTCTAAACTTCTTCGGCGCCGCACTCTTTTTCCTGGGCATAGGCTTCACACTGTTCTCTCTGGCCAGCATGAAAGACACTCATTTTAGAAAAGCGAATACTTTTAATATAGCACTGTTCCAGCTTATTTACCTAACAATATACCCCATCGTGACCTTGGTTGCGATAATCAAACTCCTAAGAGGAAAATACTCATGGTAGAACAAACAAAAAGCGTATTCCTTTCATCGCTCATAATAACTATAATCGTATTTGCAATCGGTCTAGTAATCGGCTAC
>JAHIWJ010000115.1 GCA_018816205.1 Nanobdellota archaeon | reverse complement strand
TCAAAGATGATGTGGAAGAAATCTATGAGAGATCAGTCGTCCCTTCTGGGAATGGTGCGAGTGTTGTTGCTCCGAAAAAACACATTGGGAAAAAGGCATTGATGATAATTCTTAAAGATTAATTATTTATGCAACACTGCATGTAACGGTGTACGCGGACGCTCTCTTGGAAAAGGAAAATCCTCTTTAACGCCCTGAAGAAGAGAATAATCGAATCGGCTAATCAGTTCAGGATCTTGCAAACTGTTTCCGTAGCCTTAGGAAGAACGATCTCTATTTAATGGGAAGATTCTTGCTTCCCCCCACCCACCATAGTTTCCAAAGAAGCAGTATCTAACATTTATTGGCATTTGTCTTGGCCCATCACATTCTTCAACAGTTATTGTTCCATCTATAACTCCCAGGGGTTTATGTGGTTGCGCTAGATATTTTGCTGGGACTGTGTCTCCCATTAGGATGTGTTCTTGTGCAGTATAAATTTCAGTTCCTGTCATTTTCAAAACCTCCAATTATATGCTCCAGTCGTGTAATCATATCTCGGTTGATAGTAATAATAACCATAGCCCTTGACATAGGTATTATCAACTCTCGGATCGAACGCGGTTTTGTATCTCCAATCTGAAGGCGACGTCTCACTCTTATCTCCATAATGGTAATAAAACGCATCTCCAGAAGATCTTCCAAATTGGATGTTGTACCTATTGTCATAAGAATTACTTTGCCAAACAACTGCTCTCGCCCGAATTGTTTCTTCTTTCCACCCGTCGCCAGCCTCGACCCATTGACAAACTCTATCGGTGTGCCACTCTAAGTCGCCATAATCAAAATATCTGCACGAACTATCATAATCTCCACGATTTCCATAACTGTTATAGTTTCCATAAGTATAAGTGTAGGCGCTCGCACTCTGCAAAAAGCCCAAAACCAAAAGGCCTGCACACATTGCTAAGATTATCTTTTTCATCATATTCTCTCAGAACTTCAAAACTATTTAAACCTTTCTAAATGTAACTACTATAAAGTTACTTACAGTTTCCAGAAAATTTCCACGCCGCCTCGTAAAAACTCATCTCCAAAAATTTAAAAAAGCACAAAATTATAGTCTCTTGAAGCCCTGGTAGTTTAGTGGTTAGAACACGACCCTGTCGCGGTCGAGGTCCGAGTTCGATTCTCGGTCAGGGCGGATTTGGCGTTGGGGTTTGAGGATCGAGCGAGGATAGAGTTCGATTCTCGGTCAGGGCGTCTTCATTAGCGCAGTATTGCTTCAAACAGATTTGAAGCTAAAGATAGATTTATAAAATATATTTCTTAAGATATGACATGGAAAGAAACATTAAAGCAAATAAAACAATGCAAAGATTGGCATTTGTAACGCTAGCTTTGATTCTGTTAGTGGGGTGCGTTCTTGCTAATGAACTTCAACAAAATTGTGCAACCCAATACGATGGTGAGACAAAAACATATATTCCTGCAGATGGGAGAAGTATTGAAATTTTTACACACATAGAAGCAGAGGATGACTTTGTTAGTTTCAAAGTCAACGGGCAATTTGGAGAACTACAAGAAGGTTTTTCCTCACAATGGGGCAATCCTTTATTTGAAGGGCAAACAATTGTGATTGATGGAGTAAGTATCGGCGTGCATGAAGTTGGGTATAATGAAGATAATGAAGAATATGTAAGATTCTGTTATGAGTTCGTAGACAGTTCTAGCTATTTAATAGAGGAAGATTTAGGCGACATTCAATATTTAAGTTCATCAGCAACTGATAGATGCGGTCTTTTTGATAATAATCCTTGTGATTCTTATACAGCTTATTATAGATATCCCTATGGGGGAATAGATGAGATTGAAGCCACTGTTGAAATATATAGTGTTGGATTTACAAATAGCGAATTTGTTCAGTCTGTATATGATGAACTTCAAGATGATAATGTTAGGATTGAGGAACAGTCATGGAATGGTAACAGTTATTACGGCTTTGTAAGAGAGAAGGAGGATATAATGGACATTGCAGTAGTCTGGTACAAGGGGAACAAAGTAATTACTATAATGATTGAGAATTGGAATTCAGACCTTGTGGATGATGATATATTTGAGGACTTAATAAACCCTTACTTGGTTAAATATCCGTCAGATTTAGATTTTGAAGATGTCCCACAAGACGATGACTGTGTTAAATATTACACTTGTCCAAATGGAAAACAAGTGAAACAATGCTGGAAAGCAAGCAGCACAAGCGAGTACGATGTTAATGGGGATGGAAAAATAACCAGTAGTGATGTTGAATTTTTAAGGAAGAAAATTAGGGAATTTGATTTTGATGGGAATGGAATTTTTGATGATGACGATGCAGAAGTCAATGTGAATGACTATGATGGAGATGGGGATGTTGATTATGATGACGCTATTTGGTTAAAGTTGAACGTGTTAGATAAATATAATTTTAATGAAGATGACAGATTAGATGAAAAAGACGTAGCAATAATTACTCAACATATAGGAGAATTATTAGAAGTTGGATGTGTTTGTATTGAGAATCCTGCTTCATTGTGCTCCCCTTATATTTATGTTGAAGAAGAACCAAAACCATTTGTAGAAGCAGATGAAGAAGGTTTGTTATTTTATTTCTATAGTGAAACATGTCCACATTGTCAAGGTATGGAAACAGAGATAAAAAACTTTTTTGAGTTAATTTCAGAAGATGTTGGTTTTATTAAGGTGAATGTGATAGAAGACTCAGACCTTGCTGAAAAGTATGAAATTAGAGGAGTTCCAACTTTATTGTTTATTGATAAAGGGGGATGCCAAATTAAGTTAGAAGGAAGAGCTACAACAGAAGAAATTTTTGAGTGGTTTGATGAAAGAGCTTCTTGTTCATCGTATGGGGAATCAGAGAAAGAACCTATTGAAATGCCGAGTGGAGAAGAGTTAGAAAAAGAAATTACTTTTGTTTGTCATGGTTGCTTTGTTAATGAGAAATGTTATCCAATGGGATATAGAAAAGGCGGAGAATATTGTTTTGAAGATGGATATTTTGTAGAACAATCTAACGCAGGAGAATTTTGCGAAAATAATTTTGAGTGCGGAAGTAATTTGTGTATTAACGACGAATGCGTAAGTGGTAATGTGTGGCAGAAATTCTTGAATTGGTTTAAGAGATTATTTGGATAAGCCAAGCTCCAACAACAATCAACTTTTTATATCATCCAACCTCTCAGATAAAGATGGTTTGGCTTGTGAGAATCTGCCTACCAATTCTTCCAAAAAATTATTTTAACTCCCCCACCCCTAAACAGTCTTCACCATTTGTGGACTAGGCAACCCCATATCCTGCTGAACTATAATTGGGTATATGTTATTGTTTACAGTTCTATTCCTTACGACAACTTGATAATACAAATCAATCCTAAATTCGTTTTCTTTAAGTTTTGCCTTGAATTGCCATTTCGTGATTTTTCTTAAATGTTCCTTGCCTATTTTTAAAAATTTAGAGGCATCAAAAATCTGAATTCCAACAATAAACTGCTCATTATCAACATCCACGACCATGTTTTGGAATTCTATAGAGAAATCATATTCCCTATCTTTCACCTTGAAAAGAAGAATGTCATTTACATAATCGTAATCCATTTCTCCTTCTGCTTCTAAGGTTCTTTCTTTATTCATCATATTTTTGGTATCTGCCATTCCAGTATATTATAAAACGTGACTATTTTAACCTTTTGGCGTTCCAGTTTAATTATGATTCTTAGATTTTTGCCTTGATGTTTATAAAAAACGGCGTGATTATCATTTTCTTGAACTCCAACAAGAAATGGTCTATCTTTAAGTAAGATATTGCGCACTTCTTCAATGGTGAACAATTCTCTCTGTCTTTGGCTGAGTCTTTTGAAAGCATGACCACTATCTTCAATATTCTCTGGTAAATATTTTCTTATGAGGGTTATGAAATCATTGACTGAAATTTTCCTCTTTATTTTGTTTGGATCAAGCATCCTTTAGAAAGAATACTTGGATTTATAAAATCTTATGATTTATGAAAGAGCAGCAAAAATAGAAAACTATTTTAACTTTACTATCTTCAATTAATCATGCTAAAAAAGAGAAAAGGAAAAAATGAGATTAAAGATCATATTCGCAAAAGCGGAGGAAAAAATAATAGAAAGTGAGATGACAAGTCACTAAACTGCAAAAAGGCTCCGCCCTTCACGGGGGGAGACTTAGGGGTGTCCGCACCCTTCAAGGGGGCGGATTGGTTAATAGGGCTCCGCCCTGTCGCGGTCGAGGTCCGAGTTCGATTCTCGGTCAGGGCGGATTTGGCGTTGGGGTTTGAGGATCGAGCGAGGATAGAGTTCGATTCTCGGTCAGGGCGTTAAAAAGATTTAAATTTCAGAACTTCTTCATCAACTCGCAAAAGAAGGCATACTCAAAATTGAATAAAGTAAAGATTACAAAATTTAGTGAATGGAAAAGATCTGCTTGGAACAACAAATATCTGATGCTCATTTCATTGATTTTACTTGCTACAGCTATTATTCTGGACTATTTAGCAGGGGCATATGTAACAACAGTGCCAGCAGTAGAAGCTCCTGATTTGATTTTAGACAACATCCCAACACTTGACTTAGACTTCATATTTTTATACGGCATAATCCTAATAATAGTGGTTCTTTTGGTTTACCCTCTTCTTTTCAAAATTAGGGAATTTCACAGAGTAATCAGCCAGTTCAGCCTGCTAATCGCAGTTCGCGCAGCATTTACAACATTTACTCATCTCAAGATTCCAGCACAAGCTTTGGTCTTTACTCTTCCAAGGATTTTTTCATTTATCACTTTTCAAAACGATTTATTCTTCTCGGGCCACACAGCTGTTCCTTTCCTTGGCTTCCTTCTTTTTAGGCATAGCAAAATTAAATACTTCTTCCTTGTGTCATCAATAATAATGGCTGCAGTGGTTCTTTTTATGCATGTCCACTACACCATTGATGTGTTTAGCGCATTTTTTATAACTTACGGAACTTTCAAAATTGGTGAATGTTTTTTCAAAAAAATCTCAAAAGGTTCTTGAAAACTCTTCAAATAACAAGTTCGAGCTGAAAACTGGTATATTTAACCTTCAATCATTTCTCTCTGAATTTTTCCAACTAACCCTTCACGCGTCAATCTCAGCAAATAGCCACTACACATGGGAATATCATGTGTGGTGTGATGTGGTCTGATGACTTCCTTCACACTTGCTCCTCGGTCTTTTAGATGAACAACAAGCCTATCATAATCTCCCGAAACATGGTAAACCTCAATATGATCAAATCCTTCGCTCTGACTATTGTCGGGCTTCTGATCAGAGAGTTCTAAGATGTTGACTACCCCCAAACTCGTTTCTATTGGCCTTCGAAGTCTAAAAAGTGCTATTCGTCTTTTTGCAATAATGGATTGATACGCCCACCTGCTTACCGTTCCCTGCTCGAACATTCTTCGCATAGCCTCAAAAGATTTTGTCGAACCGCACTTATAGCAAACGTGGTCTGCCTTGGCCTTGTCCGTCAAATCGTTGCCCTTAACAAAATTATCAAAGACCTTAACAATCTCTCCAGCACTCGTATAAAATTCATCTAAATTATTCATCAAACCTCTTAGAAGTTTACGTATAAATATTTATCGCTTTTTCAAAACAACTTTCCCTTCCTGCCAGTCCCTCAGAATCCGTCGAGCAGTTCTCTCCGTGTCAACTTCCCCGCCCTTCTTCAAAAAATTCCATTTCTTACCAAGCTTCTCAAGCAAAACATCAATTTCCCCACGAGACTTAACGCCGTAAAACTCATCAAAAATCTTCGGCGCTTCTTTCATTATTTCGTTCAAGGTCAGGTCTGGATATTTCGCTTTGTTGTAATCTTTCGCCCCGATTTCAATCTGCTTCTTAACGATTCTTTCGTTAATAGAGTTCTCTTCTCCGCCAGTTATCACCCCAGGAGAATCCAAAATGTAAACGTTATCCCTAAATCTTACTTTCTGAATGTTCTTGGTAAACCCTGCATGAGGCGAAGTTCCAGCACGTTTGCCTCCGCAAAGAACATTTATCAGCGAACTCTTCCCCGTGTTTGGATAGCCAATAACACCAATCATCACTCTCTTAGCTTTTGATTTCTTTGCCTCAATTAAAATTATCTCCCTAAGTCGCGCTCGCCCAACTCGATTTTTTGAGGAAAAAAGAACATACGGCTCCAACTGAGTCAAGTCGTAACTAAACTTCAAGTCGTTAATGTCTATCAAATCCGCCTTGTTCAGCACAAAAATAAGCTTCTTGTCTTTCTTCTTCACTTCCTTCTCAAGCTCTTCGTTTCTAGTCTTATCGACAAACCGCGCATCTAAAACTTCAAGTACAACATTTGACTTGTCAATAATATCTTGGGCCATACTTGTGAATGCCACGCTATGTTTGTTAGTCGTTGGTGGCTTTCTGAACTTCTGCGTGAACTTTGACGAATAAGCAAATTTTATTCTCATGCCAAAAATA
>JAHIWJ010000114.1 GCA_018816205.1 Nanobdellota archaeon | reverse complement strand
GTATAAAAATAGTTATCATTCTGATAATGGCGACAGAATTATCTGACGAGCGTAAAAAAGAAATCCGACACGAAGAGGAATCTCCGCGCAACTATTCTCCAGCTGAAGAGGAAAAAGAGTTCACGCTTTATAAGTTTAAAAGGATTCAGGAGATAAGTGACTACTATACCGAGATGGGTCTTTTTGAAGAATGGGATGATGATGAGAAACTTTACGAGAACAAACAAGAGCTGATGACGAAGGAAAAATTTCCTGTTGTGAACATCGCAACCGAAATTGAACTGATAGAAACCAAGAGTGCAGAGGAAGAAAAAGTGATGCCGGAAGTCGTGCTAGAACCAGAGTCCGGTGAAACAGATAGGTCGAAAGTCAACGCAATGCAGGACATCACCGAGAACGTAAAAGGAAATCATAACAATAACGACAACTTAAAAAAATCTCAATTTTTATCAGGCAAAAATATTTACGGAGAGTATTACCAAAAAATTTATTGGAAAAAAACTTATCGCACAATTAAAAAAGTTGGCGGGACTGAAGATGGTGAGGAAGGGAAAATCAAAAAACTAAAATGGACAACAGAAAAAGTTTTGGAATACGACGACATCGCAATCGAAAACATCCGTCCACAAAACATTCTTTTTAGTGAGGATGCTGATTGCCTAGAAGAAGCTGGTGAAGTGTTCCAACTTTTCAATGGAAGTTATGAACAAATGAAAAAAAGATTTGGTGTGTTTGATAATTTCAAGTATGTGAAGAAAGGAGAAATTCGCCATGGAATTTTAAACGAGCTGCAACAACGCAACATCAAAACAACTTCCGATTTTAAAAAGGCAGAATGCTTCGGTTCATTTTATTGGTGTCCAGAAAGAGATGAATATTCGATTGATGTAAACGGAATACTGCTTACGCAATTCGGAAATCCAATCCCCTACAAATATTGGAAGGAAGTCCCAATCGTAGCAGCGCACAGCAGATACATGCCAGGACGAAGGCAGGCGCATCCGAAAGGAGATGTCGCTTTAATCCGCCGTCTGAAAGAATTGAAATGTATTTTAATCAACGCTGTTGCCAGGGGTACAGTGGTAAACGCCGAGGCAGTTTTGAAAGTTTCCAAAAAGGTTGATGCCGAATTAAGGAAGAGTGGAATTGCTTGGCAGCAAAATAATCGCATCGTGACTGGTAGCAAAGACGAGGCGCAAGGAATCCAGCCGATTCAGGTTAGCGCGGACATCAACGGAGCTTTGGCTCTCATCAACATAATTGATGAGGCAATAATTACAATCACGGGAATCGACAGCCGTGCTTTAGTTTCTGCTCAACCAGAGACAGCCACAAAAACCGCAATCAAAACTGAGTCGATGCTTAAGCGTGTCAACAAAGGAATCAAACTGATTGAAAACGGGATGCTTGTTCGCCGAATGGCAATCATGCTCGCGCTGATAAAACAATATTACGAAGACAGAGAAATTTCGATAAAAGATAAACAGTATTTGTGGGTGCAAAAAATCAACCCGATTACTAAAGACCAAGTCAAAGAATTTATTGACATTGGGATGCCGATAGAAGTAGTCAGGATGTTTTTCGTAGCGACAGACAAAAGCAAGGAAAATTTTGAATTCAACTTCGATAGCCTAGAGGCGATGACTGGTTCAAAAAAATTCGCGGCGCTTCCAAAAAATGTGAAGAGTGGTTTAGTAAAAACTTTTGAGAAAAGTATTTCCACTGATTTAGAGCAGACAGAAAAGAAGGGAGAGAATCATAAATTAAAAGTCACGAAGGAATTATTGAAAACTCCGTACAAAATAATTATCAAACCGAGAGGCGAAGAGTCGTACTCACGCACAATGGAGAGAGAGAACGCGCTGAAGAGGGTTGAACTTGGGAAAGATGTTCCTGAAATAAAACAAACAGAACAGTTCCGTGCTCTTTATGAGGCAGAAGGACTTGATGCAGAAAAGTTTTTTTACAGTGAAGAAGAAGTGACACAGCGAAAAAACGAACAGGCGCAGCGCGACATGATAGTGAAAACCGGCGGGCAAGGCGCTGGGCAAACTCCCGCGCTACCAGGTGCTGGTAATGCGCCAAATGCACCTGCTAAACTACCGCTAGCATAAATGAGCAACAACGAAAACAGTTCGACGCTACCAGACGAAATAGTTTTTGGTACAAATGGGAAAACTTTATTAGCTTGGTTGAGCCAGCAGGAAAGTGAAATGAAAGATGAAGGCGCGGAGCTGATTAAAAACGGAGAGAGAGAAAAAGGAATTGAGCGGGTATTGCAATCATCTGGGATTTCTGAAATAATATCTTTAGTTGAAAGCATGCGGAGGGGAATAGACGACAGAGAAAAGAATCTTCAAAAGAAAAAATCTGAGTGAGAACACTCCTTTAATTATCAAATTAGTGCAGTGAACTTCAAGCCACGAAGTTTGTAGAAACGCTGCACTGTTTTTATAAAACTTCGTGGCTGGGTATTCAACCCAACTTTAT
>JAHIWJ010000113.1 GCA_018816205.1 Nanobdellota archaeon | reverse complement strand
TTAAAATGATGTCGCCGTTAAAAAATGTCTGATTATCCATTTAAATCAATGTCCGATGAAGAATTATGTGCTCATATAAAACAACGTATTATTATGATCGATACCCCAGAATACAACGCCGCCTTAGCGGAAAGGCAATTTAGAAAAGACAAAAAGGAACGATGCGATTTAATTTTTAAAATAGCGACATTACTTCTCGCTTTTATTGCTTTGATTGTTGCTTTTATTACACTCAATTAATTTTTCTAAGAAAAGGTTTCTTTCTTCCTCAACCGTTTTAATATATTTAGATATTTGTTTTTGAAGCCATAACGAGCAAACACAACAAATGATAATTCCGAGACTCAAAAAAATATAAATAACGGCAAAAATTTTATCCATGAGTTTCCTCTTTCGTTGGATACAGGAGTTCGAGCCGACTCACGGCTCCTCCGGTGGCCTCCTCGATCAGGGAGGCAAGCTTGAGAGATGGTTTTCGTTTCCCAGAAACAATCCGGGAAAGCAAGGAATAATGAATTTTCAACCGGTTAGCCACTTCTAATTGTGATAGTTGATTTTCTTTAATCCAATTTCGTAATTCCATATTTATTCATTTAATCTATATTGTCGTAAATGTCAAGAAAATGTTTGATAAAAAATTTGGTTTAAAAATTAAGGCACTAAGAGAAAACATAAGCCTAACACAAGGAGAACTAGGAAAATTTGTTTTCCCTGAATCTGAAAACCATCAAAGCATGATTTGGAAAATTGAAAATGGGGAAAGAAAAACCACTTTTGAGGAAGCAATAAAGCTTGCAGATTTTTTTAACCAGAAAATTGAAGATTTGAATCCTTCAAATATCCTTCAAATAAAAAGAAATCAAGAAGATGAACTTTTTTGGAAAATAAAAGTTATTTTTAGAAATAATAGAGAGGGCGTTAAAAATATTTTTAAAAATATTATTGAAGAATTTTATAAATTTTATCAAAAAGACATGAGGAAAAAAGAAAAAAAGACAATAGGGAGAAAATAAATGAAAAAATTTTATAGGTATTACTGGAAAGAAAGAACAAAATTTCAGAAAAGGTGTTTGTTGTTGGCATTATTTTTTTTAGCTATTCCGATCATAATACTATTTTAATTTAGCTCCTACCATTTTTTCACCCCAAACCCCCTGATTTTTGAGGGGGTTTTTATTATTTCAAAAAAAATCTAAATTAGATTATTATTTGCTTGACAAATACGTCAACCTAGATTAGGCTTATTCCCAGAGATTACCAACCCAAACAACAATCAATGAAAGGAGAACCCATGAAAAAACTAATTTTATTGGCAATAGTAGCAACTTTTATCGGATGTTATACACCTGGTGGATGGACACGGTTCCAATCCACCATTGGGACCGCCGACAAGCCAACCATGATGGGAAAGTGGCGCGGTCAGCCAGTTACCGAGAATCTTCTTGCCGACATTAACGGCTGGGCTAACTGGTATGCAAAAGGGGAACCAAGGATGCCGGTTGCTTACCTTGACGCGCCCCAGTGGGAGAGAGACCTCAAGACACCCAATAAACCAAGCGGGGGTTGTGTAGACCAAGCCGTTATTAAAAAGGAAGTTTTGGACGAACTCGGAATACCCAATAAATATGTTCATTGTTCCATAACCCGCAATGACCCCTATCATCCAGCTGGGCATCGTTTTGTTATTGCTCTACTTAACAATAAATGGATGGTTATGGATAACGGGGCAGTTCAAGATGTTGTTTGGGAGTTCGAGGCGGTGAAGCGGTCAACGAGTGGCGTTATAAATTATCGAGTTGATGAATAAAGGAGAACCCATGAAACCACGTCAACCGTATAGTTTAGCAATTTTCATCCTTGGATTTTTACTTGTCTTTGCTTTCTGTGTGTGGCTTACGGCAGGAATTTTTACCCATTGTCAAAACGTGATCAAGGAAAGGGCTGCCAAGATCGAACGAAGCATCGGGAGAATGCCATGAGCAAGATAATCTTGTGGGATGAGTCGTGACCACAAAGGCCCTAATCAAACTTTTAGCCGTAACCGCCGTGTGGTTTATCGCCATGCTGGTGGTGTTTGGGAGATTAATAGAATGAAATTAAACGATCTCACCAAAGAAGAACTTTTGCGATTAATTTTTAAACACGGAATTTTTGGGGATATAAATGACCACGAAATAAAAAGTGTCCGTTGGGAAACACTTATGACTAAAGCTAAGAAAATGGCAGACCAAGCTATCAAAGACATGGAAGTCGAACATGGCCATGGCCCACAAAACTATACCGCTTATAAAAAGGCACACGATGATTTTGATAAAGCCATGGGAATGTATGCAGAAGCGGACAAGGTATGGGAGGCCAGACCATGACAATCCCCAATCAATTTAAGTATAACTCACAAAATTATCGCCTATTGCAAGCTCTAAAATACGGGCCGGTAAATACCTGTCAACTTCTCTATGACCTGAAGTTTGGCTCCCCCTCAAGCAGAAAAAGCGAAGTCCAGAAATACCTCGAAACCATTGGATATACCATCATCAAAAAGAGCATCGGCAATCGTTGTTATGAGTACCGCATATCCCCATTGCCGGAGAAGGTGAGCTGGTGGGAATATTTAAAGAGCATTTTTAGCCAACGAGCGGAGGCGTAGATGAAGCCGCCACAATTACAATACCATTTTGATGTGTGTGTAGACGACACTGATGAAAAACGAATTGAAAAATTAGCAACTGAACTATATGCAGATTTTTTACAACATGGATAAGTTAAGCCGGATTATGGTCAACGGCAGGCCCGCTCGTGCGCAAGAGTGTGGAAGGTTCGACTCCTTCTCCGGCTTATTTGTTAAGTCTAACCGACGCAGAGGAAAAACCCTCGCTGCAAGGTGAATCAGTGCTGTAAGTCTTCGGGCGAGAAAGCGAGTATTCGAGGACGGCGAAACCACCGCTTGATAGTGGAAAGCATAAGTAAAGATTATTGAATATAAAAAAATTGCCCTCTTTTCGGCGGTCCTGCCTTTGGCAAGCGGGATGGGGAACGGGAGCGACTGACCACGTGGGCACTGAGAAGAAAGCCCCGAGTGCGTAGGAGGTCGTCCGCCGGATTGCAAGATTAACCCTGGGTGGTCCGGTTCTTTTTCTCTTCCCGCCGGACCCACCCTAACCCAAAGAATCCAACGGAGCAAAAAGAATGAAAAAATTTATTCAGTTCATCGGAGGGCTACTGTTCCTGGTGATAATGGTGATAATAGTGTGGTGCTTTTTGGAGATGATAGCACCACTGGACGCAAAGGTCATAGACCCAGGATACAAAAACCGAAGCGTAGAAGAATTAAAAAGCTCTATGCGATATCACGGAATCCTCATTGCAAAGCAGGATGAAAACCACGCTTGGTATTTCATGAGGGATGGGAAACGGTGTTCTTTGTTTGCTTATTTAGAAAGAAAATAAATGTTAGTTTCAGTAACTCAAGCCCTTAATGTTCTAAAGCAAGTCTATCCGGTTTCGGAGGATGTTTTGGAGGCCGCGCAGACGCGTGGAACAATCGTTCATAAAGCTTGCGCCAGTTACGCTAAAAATCTTTGGGTTACTGTCCCTGAAGAATATCAGGGTTATTTTAATTCATTCCGAAATTGGTTTGAGCAATACGTTCAAGATGTTTTTTTA
>JAHIWJ010000112.1 GCA_018816205.1 Nanobdellota archaeon | reverse complement strand
CTTTGTGGTGGTAGGTTGAGCCGCCACCTAGAAGAGATGATTTGACTTCTATAACTTGGCCGTTGCATATGGAAACTGATTCAACGTTGCTTTCTTTGCAGAATTCTTTTGCTTCGTCTTCGAAGGTTTTTGGAGTGTTATTTAAGCTTCGTATGAAAAGGATGATTGTTCCGATGAGGAGGACGAGAATGACTATGATTATTACGATGTTTCCGAAGAGAGATTTGTTTTTTTGAATCTTTTTTGGCATTTGGTTAATAAGTAATGGAAGTTTTTAAGCTTGTTTGTTTGGTTTACAATATTTTGTTTATAACCGCCACCCCGGAAATTATCGCACCAACCCAGCCAGACCGACTTGGGATTCTTTTTTATTTTTTATCTGGCTCAAAGGTAATTCCTGATTGAGAATTGAGAGTTATGTATTGTAATGCTTGGTTTCCACAAAGTATAAATCATTAGATT
Source organism: Nanobdellota archaeon (assembly GCA_018816205.1). Lineage (GTDB taxonomy): Archaea > Nanobdellota > Nanobdellia > Pacearchaeales > GW2011-AR1 > UBA73. The sequence continues at coordinate 1,775 of JAHIWJ010000112.1, read as the reverse complement.
TCCAGGTTGTTTAATGGTCAAGAAAAAAAAGGAACGTGCCAAAAAATCTAGGGGGAAGGTTCATTGGTTTTGGAGGGCGCTTTGGTTTATTGTAAGAATTCCGTATTTTATTGTCAAAGGGATTATTTGGCTTGTGAAGAAGGCGAGGAGGGAGCATCACGAGGAGGAAGTTGAGGAGGTACGGGAGGCTAGGGATGCGAACTATGCGGAGTTTTCTATTTTGGAAACAGAGTCGGGGAATTTTTCTGATTGGGAAAAGAGTCTTTTGACTAAGAATAAGATTGGGATTATTCTGGGTTCAAGGGGTTCTGGGAAGACGGCTTTTGGAGTTAAGCTGATGGAAAATATTTATGCAAGGACAAAGAAAAGGTGTTTTGCTATGGGTTTTAAGAATGAGGACTTGCCGTCGTGGATTACGGCTGTCGAGAATATTAATGAAATACAGAATGACGCGATAGTGTTGGTTGACGAAGGAGGGATTTTTTTCAGTTCTAGAGAGTCAATGTCTATTGCGAATAAGCTGCTTTCTGATTTGATTTTTATTTCAAGGCATAAGAATTTGACGATTCTTTTCATCTCTCAGAATTCTTCGAATCTTGATGTGAATATTATCCGTCAGGCGGATTTTCTGGTTTTGAAGCCTTCTTCTTTGTTGCAGAAAGATTTTGAGAGGAAGATTATTAGGAATTTGTATGTTAAGCTTGAGTCTTTATTCAGGAAGTATAAGGCCAAGAAAGGGTTGACGTATTTGTATTCAGATGATTTTAGGGGGTTCGTGACTAACGCTCTTCCATCATTTTGGAGTGTGAGCTTGAGCAAGAGTTTTCGATGATTAATCTTCTTTTAGAACAACAACGTTTGTCATACCTCGGCGTTTTCTTTCGATTAAGCCGCGGTTTTCTAGCCTGTCGAGAACGCGGGACATTTTAGCTTTGCCGAAGCCCAATTTTTCAATTAAATCTGCTTGAAAGATTGTTTTGGAATCCTGAACGATGGAGAAAGTTTGTCTGTCTTCTTTTCTTAACCCAGAGAGGCTGTAGATTTTCTTTGGCGTTCTTTCTTTAACTTTTTTAACAATTATTTTTTCTTTTGGTCTGGAAACTATGAGGATGACTGAGGCGACAATCAGGATAGCGACGATGCCGAGTGAAAGGTAGGTCTGGTCGTTTACGTTTTTGTTCATTGCACAGGTTGGGCCGTGAATCGGGCCGCATTGGTCGATGATTATTGCTTTCATTGCATTGTTGAAAAGGAAGATAATGAAGATTATGATTATTGAAATTCCGAGGAGCAAACAGCCGACGTGTTTGTTTTGCATTTTTTATTGAGAAGATTAGGGTTTAAGAAAGTTGTGAATTTTGTAGCTTTGTTGAAAATATTTTTTGCGAATTATTTGCACCAACCCAGATAGTTTTGACTTGCAGTTAATACTGCGCAAGTCGGATAATTTATTGCAAATAATTCTTGTTTCTCAACAAAGCTGAATTTTGTGAAACTAGTTTCACAAAAGCGGTTAAGTAGTTTGGGTTTTAAGATTGTGGATGAGCTTCAAAGAATTCACCAAGGAATTGAACGGAGAGAGAGCCGAAGGGGAAATAATTAAGACAGTTTTTGTTTCCCTCACCACATCTTTTGTTTTGTTAGCCGTGCTCTATTTTGCTAGGCTTAGATATATAGACGATTTTATTCCCAAGTATGGGTTTTATTTGTTTTTTGCGGTTTTGAGTTATGCAGCTGTGATGCCTGCGGTTCGGCAGGTTAAATCGTTTAAACAG